>JAPPPA010000136.1 GCA_028817755.1 Gammaproteobacteria bacterium
ATTTAGGTGATGCAAGCTCTGATTTAACTCACACGTATTTAACAGCTAGCGACGATGTTAAGAAGATTGGCATCATCGTTGTGTCTACTGATCGCGGTCTCTGTGGTGGTTTGAACATTAACTTGTTCCGTAAAACCTTGCAGTACATCCAAGAGCAGGAAGAGGCGGGTGTTGAAGTTGAGCTAAGCCTAATTGGGCGTAAAGCGATTAGCTTCTTTAAAGGCGTTAACGCAAACGTTGTAGCAAGCAAAGAAGGCTTGGGCGACACTCCTCACTTAGTCGATATTATCGGCGCTGTGAAGGTGATGCTTGATAGCTTTGACGAAGGCGCGATTGATCGTCTTTACCTAGCTAACAACAGTTTTGTTAACACCATGACCCAGACGCCAGATGTTCAGCAGGTATTGCCTGTTGTTGCAGTTGAAGGTGGTGAAACGCCGGCTAACTGGGATTACATCTATGAGCCATCAGCGCTTGAGCTGTTGGACGGTGTTTTGAAACGTTATGTTGAGTCGCAAGTTTATCAAGCGGCAGTGGATAACGTAGCTTGTGAAATGGCAGCGCGGATGGTGGCTATGAAGGCCGCTACTGATAACGCGGGCAACTTGATCAATGATCTTGAGCTTGCGTACAACAAGGCGCGCCAATCAGCTATTACCACTGAGCTGACAGAAATTGTGGCAGGTGCGGCCGCGGTATAGCGGGCGCCCAGTAAGTTAAGAATTAAGTTTTTACTATTTGTAACGCGTAAGCGAAACCTCAAGCTGAGGATTGAATATGAGCTCCGGAAAAATCGTACAGGTAATTGGCGCTGTTATTGACGTCGAATTCCCGCGGGATGCTATCCCTGCGGTATATGAAGCCCTGAAAGTAACTGAAACCGGCCTGACGCTAGAAGTGCAGCAGCAGCTGGGCGACGGCATTGTCCGTGGCATTGCTTTGGGTTCTTCAGAAGGTCTACGTCGTGGTCTTGCTGTTGAAGCAACAGGCGCGCCTATCTCTGTACCAGTTGGTAAGGCTACCCTAGGTCGCATCATGGACGTGTTGGGCGATCCAATCGATGAGAAAGGCGATATTGGCGAAGAGGCTCGTATGCCTATTCACCGTCAGCCACCTAGCTACGACGAGCAGTCTGGCGGTACCGAGCTACTAGAAACCGGTATTAAGGTTATTGACTTGCTTTGCCCATTCGCGAAAGGCGGTAAGGTTGGTCTGTTCGGTGGTGCCGGTGTAGGCAAAACCGTAAACATGATGGAGCTGATCCGTAACATCGCGATCGAGCACAGCGGTTACTCAGTATTTGCTGGTGTAGGTGAGCGTACTCGTGAGGGTAACGACTTCTACCACGAAATGACTGACTCAAACGTTATCGACAAAGTATCACTTGTATACGGTCAGATGAATGAGCCACCGGGTAACCGTCTACGTGTTGCGTTGACTGGTCTAACCATGGCGGAAGCTTTCCGTGACGAAGGTCGTGACGTTTTGATGTTCGTTGATAACATCTACCGTTACACCCTTGCTGGTACTGAGGTATCTGCGCTACTAGGTCGTATGCCTTCTGCGGTAGGTTATCAGCCGACTCTTGCGGAAGAGATGGGTGCGCTACAAGAGCGTATTACCTCTACCAAGACTGGTTCTATTACTTCTATCCAAGCGGTATACGTACCTGCGGATGACTTGACCGATCCATCTCCGGCAACCACATTCGCTCACTTGGACGCGACTGTTGTACTTTCACGTAACATTGCTGAGCTAGGTATTTACCCTGCGGTAGATCCTCTAGATTCGACTTCACGTCAGCTTGATCCGCTAGTAATCGGTGAAGAGCACTACAGCATTGCGCGTGGCGTTCAGTCTGTACTTCAGCGCTACAAAGAGCTGAAAGACATCATTGCGATTCTAGGTATGGACGAGCTATCTGAAGAAGATAAGCAAACTGTTGCTCGCGCTCGTAAGATCCAGCGTTTCCTATCACAGCCGTTCTTCGTTGCTGAGGTATTCACCGGTTCTCCTGGTAAATACGTAAGCTTGAAAGATACTATCCGTGGCTTTAAGGGCATTCTTGAGGGTGAGTACGATCACCTTCCAGAGCAGGCCTTCTACATGGTTGGTACCATCGACGAAGCCGCTGAGAAAGCGAAAGACATGTAATTTGAATCCACCTCTTGTTGAGGTGGGTTTCAGGAGTGGCCATGAGCACTATCCAAGTAGACATCGTTAGCGCAGAAGGTGAGATCTTTAGTGGTCCTGCAGAGATGGCGGTGTGCCCTGCTATTCAGGGTGACGTTGGTGTGGCTCCACAGCACACCCCGCTACTCACGCAAATGCGTGCTGGCGAGGTGCGTATCCAAAACCAAGGTCAGGAAGAAGTGCATATCTTCGTTTCTGGCGGTGTTTTGGAAGTGCAGCCAAATCAAGTTACTGTTTTAGCGGATACCGCAGTTCGCGCCTCTGATATTGATGAGGCTGCAGCTAAAGAAGCTAAGCAGCGAGCTGAAGAAACGCTAGCTAACAAGCAAAGTGATGTGGAAGTAAGTGCGGCACAGGCTGAACTTGCAATCGCCATCGCTCGCTTGAAAGTGCTTGAGAATTATCGCAAGCGCAAAAACACCCACTAAGCCTTAGGGCTTGGTTAAGGAAGCGCCACGGGTTCGCCTTTGGCGCTTTTTTTATGTCTGAATGTTTCGGCTTACGTTCAATATCCCGTTAAGCCTATAATCAATAAAAACTAATCCGACCGGAAATTCTATGTCTTTGACCGTTGTTATTCTTGCCGCAGGGCAGGGCACACGTATGCGTTCGCAGCTCCCTAAAGTGCTTCATAAGGTGGGCGGCAAGCCAATGCTTGGTCATGTGATCGACACGGCATATGCCTTGTCGGCAGACAAGGTGGTGGTTGTATATGGTCACGGCGGTGAGCAATTGCGCGAAGCGTTTGCTGGTGAAAATATTGAATGGGCCCAACAGGCTGAGCAATTGGGTACCGGGCACGCTGTTCAACAAGCTTTGCCGTACTGCGATACTGATAAGGTTTTGGTGTTGTATGCGGATGTGCCGTTGGTTCGGCCCGAGACCTGCGCGGAACTGGTAACTGCGTTAGATAGCGATGACCTCGCGGTCTTGTCTGTAGAGCTTTCGGATCCAACCGGTTACGGGCGTATTGTGCGTGAAGGCGATGCTTTGGCGGGTATTGTTGAACACAAAGACACGAACGCCGGCCAGCTAACAATCAATGAAGTGAATACCGGCTTAATGGCATTGAATGGTCGCAAGCTGAAGGGTTGGTTGTCTGAGTTAAGCAATGACAACGCCCAGGGCGAATACTATCTAACCGACCTGGTGGAAATCTCTCGTGCTAACGGTGACTCGGCTACCGCAGTGGTTTGCCCCGACCCGGCGGAAGTTGCTGGTGCAAATAATCGTATTCAACTGGCCGAGGCTGAGCGAGTGCTGCAAACGCGCTTGGCGGAGTCGCTTATGGTGCAAGGTGTGACCTTGGCTGACCCGGCGCGAATCGATATTCGTGGTGAGCTATCGGTAGGGCAGGACATCGAAATTGATGTGAACTGCGTTTTTGAAGGCGATGTAACCTTAGCTGATGGTGTATCCATTGGTGCTAATTGCGTCATTAAAGATAGCCGCATTGGTAAAGGTGCGGTTATCAAGCCGTTCAGCCACGTCGACGGTGCATATATTGGCGCCAAAGCCGATATTGGCCCTTATGCCCGCTTGCGTGAGGGTACGCAATTGGCGCCAGAGGCGAAAATAGGCAACTTTGTTGAGACCAAGAAAGCCAATATTGGTGTCGGCAGTAAAGTGAATCACCTGAGCTATGTGGGTGATGCCGAAGTTGGTGAAGGTGTAAATATTGGTGCTGGCACGATTACTTGTAATTACGACGGCGCGAATAAGCATAAGACGATTATTGGGGATGGTGCCTTCATTGGCTCCGGCTCTAATTTAGTAGCGCCTGTTTCAATAGGCAAAAATGCGACTATTGGTGCTGGGACCACTTTGCGTAAGGATGCGCCTGACGAGCAACTCACGCTAACGCGCGGTAAGCAGCAAAGTGTTAGCTGGGAGCGCCCTAAGAAATCTTAAAGCCTGACTGTTCTAGCTGTTTAGTGAACTACTGGGCGTTTTAGCACTCTGTACATATGAGTGCTAATTTGGTATAAAAACGGCTATGAATGACTTAGTTCTACAAGGTAACCGCGCACTGGCTATGCCGTTAACGGCAGCGAGCCTGGATAGTTATATTCACGCGGTAAATCAGCTACCAATGCTAACTGTTGAAGAAGAGCAGGAGTTGGCGCGTGCGTGGATGGAAGAGCAGAACATGCTTGCCGCGCAAAAGCTGGTTTTGAGCCACCTTCGTTTTGTTGTTCATATTGCACGTAGTTATTCTGGATACGGATTACAGTTGGCTGACCTGGTTCAGGAAGGTAACGTTGGCCTAATGAAAGCAGTAAAGCGTTTCGATCCTGACAAAGAGGTTCGTCTCGTTAGCTTTGCTGTGCATTGGATTAAGGCTGAGATTCACGAGTATGTGATTAAGAACTGGCGTTTGGTGAAAGTGGCAACCACTAAAGCTCAGCGCAAGTTGTTCTTTAATCTACGCAAAGCAAAGTCGGGTTTGAATTGGCTTACGGCTGATGAAACGGCAGCCGTTGCTGATGACTTGGGCGTGAAGGTTTCCGAAGTGCAGGAAATGGAAAAGCGCCTTTATAGTCATGATGTGGCTGTCGATGCATCGGCTGATGATGACAATGATGAGGCCTGGAAAGCGCCGGCGGCGTACCTAGAGGCGCCTAACGCTGACCCTTCTGTCATTGTTGAGAATGAAGAGTGGGAAGATGTATCCCGTGCGAAACTTCGTAATGCGATGCAAACGCTAGATCAGCGTAGTCAGGAGATTATTCAGTCTCGTTGGATGATGGATGCAAAAGCCACTTTGCACGAGTTGGCTGATAAATACGGCGTTTCTGCTGAGCGTATTCGTCAAATTGAGGCTAATGCCCTCCGTAAATTAGCTGTTGCTGTTCAGTAGCGGCGCATTTTTGCGCGGATTGTCCGCGTTTTTCTGAAAAACCAATCAAATAGTAAACGCTGGCCAAGTTTTGCTTGGTTGGCCGTTTTTGTGTCTTTTCGTTCAATTTCGAATTGTTTTTCTTGGCTGCGAATATTTCGTGGCTGGTGTTCTCCTATGTGTCATGCGGGTTGTAGGGGCTTTGGATAAATTGTTATTAAACATGTGGTTAAGTTGTTGCTAAAGTATGTGCAAAGCTGTGAGGAACAAAACGGTTTCTTGTGGATCGTATTGTGAAATATTACGGACCAACGGCTTGAAATACCGGATAGGCGTTGCTATCTTGGTCGCCATAAGCCGATAAATGGCACAGATTTTTGGGTAGTGAGTGGTTGTTTGTGGATAAACAGCCGGTCTACAGCGAAAGCGGCGCAGGGGGATTGCGCTGTTAAATTCAAAACAAGGCTTTGCTTGTTTTGTCCTTTAAGTAAAACTTGAAGATGAAGGTGAAATGCCTAGGGCGCCTGATATTGCCCTATATAAACCAACGACAGGATGTCGTTATAAAAAGAGCGAAAAGCTCAAATTAGTCGCGGTATTGCCGCGGCGGTAGGTGAAAATATGACAGTAAGGGTAAATCACCCTGTAAGTGGAGTGGCTGTGCGCGCCTCTCGCTTGCGCGTGGGGGATTTAGAAACAGCTAATATTGACTCGCGACAGCGCAATGCTGCTCGTGGGTTTTCTGCTGTTCGCCTGAAAACTGTTGTTTCTCAATGCATGCAATACACCTACCTGTATGCGTTGGTCTCTCTATTTTCACGTGCTTTAGTGGGTAGTTATTCGGTTGTCTTTAAAGCCGTATTGCCTGCTGTATTGATCAAATTGTGGGCCCTGGGTCTCGTTTGGTCGGATTCGTCACTTGGTGTGTTTTTCCGTAACCCATTGTTAGCTATAAAGAACTGGCTTGTAGGGGCTTCTCCTAAGAGAGCGGCTGTTGCGGTGGCTTGGTCTGTTGGGGCATTTGGTGCTCAAGTGGCTCATGCTGATGTTATAGGGCATGAAGTGGCGGTTAGTGGCGATGTGGCGGCTGTTGAGTGTGCTGTTGAGTACTCCGATTCTGTTTTGGAAGAGTTTCTCAATGTGGCTTCGCCGCTTGTGGCGGATGTGCCTAAAGAGTTGCGTATCAACTTAATTCGCAAGGATTTAGATGGGCGAGCATCTGGGCCTGTTTCGAGTCATATTTGTTCGTATCAAGACTTATTGGCATCCCCTCGTGGGCCGCCGCTTGGGCTGGATGGTGTTTTCGTAAGCGGGTCACAGCGTTTGCGGGGGGGTGTCTGGTTTGAACCAATGTTTAATGGCGCTGACTCTAATCAGAGTGTCGGCGTTAAGTCGTTTCGGAATTTAAAGAATTTTGTAAGTCGTGACTGGCATGCAGCTGGAGAGTTTTCTTTGGTGGCTGAGCTGGTTGCGACTTTTTTGTTTATTGCTAAGGAGCAAAAGGCATGAGTAGCCTGAATCAAAAACGTCGAGTTTCGTTTTCGCCTGTACAAAGGTTGAAAGCGGCTTTTGATGCTTTGGTTATAGCGAGGCTCCTGGCGAACAGGGTTCAAACCGCTTCGAATGGCTCGGCGCGCCTCCGGGAGGGTGTTGCTGTGACTTTGTTGACTGCTGTTCTGACTGCCTTTGCTGGGGTTGCTTATGCTGGTACGCCGGTTAATAGCTGGACGACGGACTGGGTTGGTGGTTTGGGTAGTGGTGGTGACTATACGGCGGCCGGTAATGGTGGTCCTTACAGTGGTGCTACCTCTTACCTAGTTGATTACAACGGCTTTGGTCGTCGTATTGTCGATTTTTCAGTGGGTGGGGAGACTTATGTTCCGGGAGCTAAGGCTTCTAAAGTTAACGTTAATCGTGTTGCGAATGGCAACGTAAGTGGCCCTAGGCAGCAGATAGCCAATGGTTTTTGGCGCCAGGGTGCTGCGGCCAATGAGTTGGACTTTTTGTCGCAAGAGTTGAAGACGGCTGAAGATATTCTCTTGAATGGCCTCCTGACTACGGCGGTCGAAAACCCGTTCAATAACGACCAGATGAATGTTGAGCGTATTGACTGGGTTTGGGAGTCCGGTATTACGGCACCGGCAAATACCGCTGAAAATGGCTTCTTGGTTATGGAGCGCAATGGTAATAACGCATTTAAAGTGGCGGCAATTACCGCTATTGATGGTTTGGGTAATCCGACCGCTTTTGGGGCGTTGCATGATGGCTTGGTCACGAATTATGGTACTGCAGGGTGGCAGCCGTCTGATAATTTGACTGAAGGCAAATGGGTTTTAACGCGTACAAACGTTGCGGGTACAAATGATCCTAGGCCGTATTCGGACGTAACAAACCAGCCCGTTAGGGCGCAATATGTTTCTTATAGTGACCTAGGGATTTCTCAGGGCACCACCTTTTACGGCTATGCGTTGTTCCCGCCGGATGTTACCTCTGGCATGAATTTGGTGACTTTGAGCAATGTGCCTACTAACTCTGCTGGTGAGACTTTTGGTGGTGACTGGTATGGCGGCGGGCAATACATTTACCGGACTGGGGGTTATTACGAGCCAACGGTGAATAGCTTTGGTGATATTCAAACAGACCCTAACCCGGATTATGTGGCTTCTTGTGCGACCGAAATTGCGGTGGTTCTAGATAGTTCGGGATCAATTGGGAATTCGGGTATTACTCAAGATGTACGCGATGCATTTATGGCATTTGCCGATCAATTGAATTTGAATCGTCAGCTGGTTCATCCGACTGCTGATGTGAAATTGTCGGTTGTTCAGTTTGCAAGCCAGGCGTCGACCGATATTGTGGGTTTGAGTGTGACCAATAGCACGCTCGCAAATGAGTTTTCTGATTACATCAACAATGATTATGCGAACCCTAGTGGTGGTACGCACTACGAGGCGGCCTTCGACGAAGTTGATGCTTTGTCATCGCGTGAATTTGACTATGTTCTTTTCATGTCGGATGGCCGCCCAACCTATTGGCATGATCCGGATGAGAATCTGCGTGGTTCAGGTACGGACGCTGCGACACAGGGTGATTTCACCACTGGTATTGCTGTTACTGGGCCTCAAAACGTTCTAAACAGTACTTTCGAAGCGGCGCCTATTGCCAATCAAATTAAGAACGATGGAACGCATATTTACTTTATTGGTATTGATGATGGCTCTGCGTTCTCAACCGGTACTGGTTTGGATGTAATTGAAGCCATTACTGATGATAATAATTCAGTTGAGTTTGACCCGGTCCTGGGGAATGCGGGTGTGGCCGATTACATAATTGGTGACGCGGTAACGCTGGCTACTCGTTTGCGCCAGTTGGTTGAATTGACTTGCCCGCCGGTCACATTGATTTCTGGCAATGTCTACAACGACCTTAATGTAGACAATGATTTTGATAGCCCGGCAGAAGATTGGGATGCTGCTGATGGTTCGGTATATGTGGCTATTCTTGATGCTGCTAGTAACAGCGTGCTTGAGGTGCAAGATGCCTCAAGTGACGGCAATTATGAGTTTACCGGCTATGACGTGGGTGATTATGAGATCGTAATTACGCGTTTTCAGCCCCAGATTGGCGACGTAATTAATTCGGCTACACCGCCAATCGGTTGGGAATTTCAGAACCCCAACAATGGTACGTTAGACGTAACAGTGGTGGCGAATACTTATCTCTATGAAAACAATGATTTTGGATTAATAGAGCTGCCTCCGAGTGCTGAGCAATGTTGGGTCATGCACGACGATGAGGCGGTGGGCGCTGGTACAGGTGGGCGTTTGCAAACTATTGAGCTCGTAAGTGGCGATGAGGTTGGGTTTGCAAACCGTTCGGGTGATCCGGCCATCGAGGATATTGCTGTAGATCCCGTTACGGGAACTATATACGGGTCGGCTCAGAACCAATTGGGCACATTCAATGCAAATGGCGATTTTGTTGCTCTTGGTAATTTCCCGACGGATCGCGACCATGTTTATGCTTTAGCCTTTGATCCAGTGACAGGGGTCTTGCTCGCTCTTGATAGGAATGATGGGCTTTTGTTTGCGGTGAATAGGGCGACAGGGGCTTACATTGAGGGCTACTTTGCCGGAAATGACACGTTGTCAATTTCAGGGGCTTCAAATATTGAGTCATTAGCTATTCATCCAACAACGGGGGTTGCGTATGTCAGCAACCGCTTTAGCTTATTTACCCTAAATTTAACTACTGGCGCTGCTGCCGCTGTTGGTTCTCATGCGCTCTCTCCAGCGCGTATACAGGGTTTATCGTTTACCTCGACTGGCGATTTGGTGGGAGTAACTGATGACACTACTAACCTCTCAACAAGTTATGAAAACTCGCTGTATGACATAGATATTGCGACAGGTGCGGCGAGTAACCAGCGTCCATTAGATTTTGATGACTATGTTGGCGTTGCTTGTCGTGATGTAACGCTGGTTTTAAACACGGTTGATCTGGAAGTTCAAAAAACAGTTAGCCCAGCGGCTCCAAAAGCTGGGGAGTCGGTTGTATATACTGTCGTTGTTTACAATGCGGGCTTCCCAGATGTTCAAAATGCGGTCTTCACGGATGATGTTCCTAGTGAAATGACTGGCGTCACTTGGACTTGTTCTAGTGTTGATGGTGGAAGTTGTGGGACGGCGTCGGGCTCGGGTGATATTTCCGCCAATGTCGACATCCCTTATGGCTCCAGCGTGACCTTTACAATTAACGCAACAGTTGCTCCGGGTACGGTGGGTGATGTTGTAAACGTGGCGGTTATTGCTCCACCTGCGGGGATTACCGATTCGGATCCTAGTGATAATGATGATTCTGCCACCGTAACGTTGATTTCGTCGCCAACGATTGCGAAAGCGTTCAACCCAAGCCCAATTGGCGTGGGAGAGACCAGCACCTTGACCTTA
>JAPPPA010000251.1 GCA_028817755.1 Gammaproteobacteria bacterium
TCAGTCGTTGATATTTCAGGTTGGTTCGTGCGGTAAAGAATACAGGCTGCTGCAGGTTGGGCAGTTGCCGATGCTGGTTGTTGCTGTGGTGTTAACGGCGGCAATCGTGAGCCAAACCCCGCTATGGCAATCCTTAGCTTTAGTGTTGGGGTGGCTGCCAGTCACGCAAGGTATTGCCATCATGCATGCCTTTTGCGGAAGAGCTGGTTTTGCCCAAGGTAGGCCTTTGTTAGTGCTTGGTTGGGTGTTGTTACTGTTTTTGCCACATTTTGTGGTTTTGTTGGCGGCTTTGGGCGCCGTTGATAATTGGTTGAACTTCCGTCGTAAATGGACGCACGTGAGTGATAACCAAGATTCTTAAAAGTGAGCCCTAACTCTTGTTAATGAGGACAAAGCGATGAATGTTATTTTGTTAGAAAAAATTGAAAACCTTGGCAACTTGGGCGACCAAGTAGCGGTTAAAGCAGGTTACGGCCGTAACTTCCTTATCCCACAAGGTAAAGCACTTCCTGCAACGGAAGCTAACGTAGCTGAGTTTGAAGCACGTCGTGCTGAGCTTGAGCAGCGTGCTGCTGATGCATTGACTCGTGCTCAAGCACGTGCGGCTGAATTGGCTGAAATGACGGTTGAAATTCCAGCTAACGCCGGTCCTGGTGGCAAGCTATTCGGTTCGGTTGGCCCAGCTGAAGTAGCTAAGGCGCTAACCGAAGCAGGTGTTGCTGTTGAGAAAGCTGAAGTACGTATGCCTGAAGGTCCAATTCGTTCTGTCGGCGAAGTGGTTGTAGGTGTGCACCTTCACTCAGATGTAGACGTTGACGTAACTGTTAACGTTGTAGAAGCAGAAGAAGCCTAAGTCATCACTTAGCTTGGAGCGCTCTTTAATGGGCGTCTCTGCTTTATAAAACCGAGTACAGCTTAGGCTGTATTCGGTTTTTTTATGCCCATACCTTAGGCTAGCTAATTAGAATTTTCCTAATCAGAAGAATTTTATACGCTTGTTGTTTGGCTGGGCGCTAGAATAGGGCGCTTACATAATCAGAATTAAAGCGTGTTGATACGCGCGTATACACACCCTCTATGGCTAACGTTCCAGCAGAAGACATCGACGCAATCTACAACGACGCACTTCCTGAAGGTTTGCGGGTGCCCCCGCATTCAATAGAAGCAGAAGAGTCCGTGCTAGGCGGCCTAATGCTGAATAACGGTGCTTGGGATCGTATTGTAGATAAAGTCTCTGATAACGAGTTTTATCGCAAAGATCATCGTCTTATTTTTGCCGCTATTCGTGACCTCTGTAACGACGGCAAACCAGCTGATGCCGTGACCGTTTCTGAATTTTTAGAGCATGCGGGCACTTTAGATTCAGCTGGTGGCATGGATACCGTTGTGCGTATGGCCCAAGACGTGCCGGGCTCAGCCAATATCGAAGCCTATGCCGATATTGTGCGCGAACGGGCGATTCTGCGAGAGCTGATTTCAGCTGGCAGTGATATTGTCTCAGAGGTTTTCAATCCAGCCGGCCGCGACAGTAAAGAGCTATTAGAGCTAGCGGAAAAGCGTATCTTCGATATCGCAGAGCGCAACAGTAAAACCGGCGGTAGCTTTGCAGACATGAAGCAGCTAGTGCTGGGCGCTATTGAGCGCATTGATGAGCTGTATAACAGCGGCAATGCCATTACTGGCCTGTCTACGGGCTTAGACGAGCTGGATGAGAAAACCTCAGGTTTTCAGAAAGGCGACCTTATTATTCTTGCTGCCCGTCCTTCGATGGGTAAAACCGCATTGGCACTCAACTTTGCTGAACATGCAGCGTTGTTTGAGAAGAAGGCGGTGGCGGTATTCTCAATGGAAATGCCGGACCAGCAATTGGCGATGCGTTTGTTGTCTTCTAACGCGCGTATCGACCAAAGCCGTATTCGTGACGGCAAGCTACAAACAGAAGATTGGCCGCGTTTAACCGCGGCCGCAAATATGCTGTCTCAGGCCCCTATTTTTATTGATGACGAGGGTGGTTTATCACCAGCCGAACTGCGTGCGCGTGCGCGTCGTTTAAAACGCGAGAATGACCTCGGGTTAATCGTGATCGATTACTTGCAGCTGATGAGCGTACCCGGCACCAAAGAAGGTCGTACGGCGGAGATTTCTGAAATTTCGCGTAGCTTAAAAGCCTTAGCGAAAGAGTTGGATATTCCGGTAATCGCCTTGTCTCAGTTAAA
>JAPPPA010000020.1 GCA_028817755.1 Gammaproteobacteria bacterium
CACTTGCCTTGTCGTTACTACTGGCGCTAAGCCAAATCGGAGGTCGCTTATGGAAGCCTTAGCGACCATCGATTGGGCTGCATTTCACTTTCTGCGTCCAGAGTGGCTTTGGGCTTTATTGCTGTTGTTGCCGGTGTCGCTTTGGGTGTGGGCCGGTAGTCATGCGGCTGGCGCATGGAAGGCGATCGTAGATCCTGCCCTACAGCCATTTATGCTGACGCAAGGCCAAGCGGAGCGCCGTTGGTATAAACGCGTTTGGTTATTGTTGGTTTGGTTATTGGCGGTCACTGCCTTGGCAGGGCCAAGCTGGGAGCAACGCCCGACGCCGTTGCTGCGAAGCGAACAAGCCAGAATTGTGGTGCTGGATTTGTCGCGCTCTATGTTGGCGAAAGATATGCGTCCTAGCCGTTTGGATTTGGCGCGTTTGAAAGTGCAAGACATGCTGCAGCAAAGCCGCGATAGCAAGGCGGGCTTGGTGGCGTTCGCCGCGCAGGCATTTCCAATTGCGCCGCTTACGGATGACATTCAAACCTTGCTGGCACAAGTGCCTACCCTGCATCCGGATTTGATGCCGGCCCAGGGCGGGCGTATTGATCGTGCGCTTCTACAAGCCATGGATATGCTGAAGCACGGTGGCGCAGGCGGTGGCGGCCAAGTGCTATTGGTGACTGACTCGCCACCACAAGAAGCGGCGTTTGCCGCCGCGCAAAAGCTGCGTGATGCGGGCTATGAGTTATCTGTGTTGGCGGTGGGTACAGAAGAAGGTGCGCCGATTGAAGAAGACACGCGTCGCGGCCGTGGTTTTGTAAAAGACCGTAGCGGCAACATTGTGATTGCTCGTTTGCCGACCAGTGAGTTACGCCAGTTAGCACTCAGTGGTGGCGGGCAATTCAGTTTGATCACACCCGACGATAGTGACATTGCCAAGCTCACCAAAGTATTAGAGCGTGACCGTGGCAATAAGGGCGAAGATGACGCGGCTAAAGCGGGCGACCAATGGATTGAGGCGGGTCCTTATTTGCTGTTGCTACTTTTACCTTTTGCCGCTCTTGGTTTTCGGCGTGGTTGGTTGATGAGTGCTGTGTTGGCAGTGGGTGTAATGCAGCCGCCAGAACTGCTGGCGGAGCAGGCGGCTGGCCAGGCCGCCGAGATTGGTTCTAGCCTTTGGTTTAATGCTGATCAGCGCGGTAAGCAGGCTTTAGAACAGGGTGATGCCGAGAAAGCTGCAGAGTTATTTGAATCCAGTGACTGGAAAGCAAACGCGCAATATCGCGCCGGTGGCTATCAAGAAGCGGCGGACTATTGGGGCCAGAAACAACAAGCTGAGGCTTTCTATAATCAAGGCAATGCTTTGGCGCATGCGGGTGATATTCAATCGGCGATGCAAGCCTGGCAGCAAGTACCGGAAGGCGATGCGTTTTATGACTCTGCGCAACACAACATTGAAGTAATGAAAAAGCTGCAAGAGCAACAACAGCAAAATCAGCAGCAAGACCAGCAGCAAGAGAATGACGATAGCGACAGTGAGCAGTCGCAAGAAAATCAAAATTCTCAGAACCAGCCTGAACAAAGCCAGCAGCAGGATTCAGAACAACAGCAACAAAGCAGCTCCGAGCAGCAAAACCAGCAGCAAGAGTCAGAGCAAAGTGAAGCTGAGCAACAGCAGGCTGAGCAAGAACAAAGCGAAGAAGCAGAGCAGGAGCAAGCCGCTCAAGAACAGGCCGAACAAAACGAGGAAGCCGATGGCGAGGAACGCCAAGCACAGCTGCAAAAAACGGCAGAAGAACAGGCGAAAGATCAGGTGATCGACCAGTGGTTAAAGCGTGTACCTGACGACCCCGGCGGTTTGCTAAGAGAAAAATTTAAACGTGATTATCAGCGCCGCATTCAGCAACGCGGCAGCGAATACCAAGACGAGGAGCAGGCTTGGTGAAGATTTTTGTACAAGCACTACTATTGATGTTGGTGACGTTTGGCGCTGCCCATGCCGAGGTGACAGCGACCTTGGACCGCAATCCGGTAACGCAGGGTGAAACAGTCACGCTGACGATTCGAGTAGTGGATGAAAAAGGCGAGCCAGACTTAGGTGTGCTGTCTGCTGACTTCCGGGTGCTAGGGCAGAACACTAGTTCTCAGGTGCAGTACAGCAAAGGCAGTGTCAGCAAGTGGAAAGATTTGAATGTGCAGCTGTTGCCCAAGTGCAGCGGCAG
>JAPPPA010000156.1:0-5580 GCA_028817755.1 Gammaproteobacteria bacterium
GCCTTGGTGTAGATATCATTACTGGGCTAGATTTTGATGGCGTTGCGACATGGGTGAATGGCCGTGTGTTTAATGTGCTGAATGGCAAAATTTATAAATGCCAGCTGAGTTTGCCAGAAGAGGGCGTGCTGAAACTACGTGGTTTTATCGGTGTGCCGTTGTTTGGTGGTAGTGTGTTATGGCACAAGTTAGAAGATTCTCAACGTACCGCAATGCCGAGCTTTCCTAATCGCTTTGAATATCCTGAAACTTGGCCATAGCCCAAGTTTGTCTCGTTAACTATTCATGACGGTTTTGCATCCCATTTGGTTGGCGCTAGTTTGCGCCTTCGTCATTAGCTCGACTGCTTCGGCAGCCGAGGCTGAGCCTAATGCTGTGGATCAAACACCCGCTGATGAGCAAGCGGTAGCCGAAGATACGCCTGGCGAAAAGCTCGACGAAACCCTCGCGAATGAGATCAACCACCTAGATTATTTGTTTACCCCGGGCCATGTGTTTCCGTTATTCGGTACACACCCTTACATTGCTGAAGGCCTGCCACCCGGTGTAAAGCCGCCGTTGCCGTATGGTTTAACGCCGGGCATATTTGTGCAAACACAAGATATTCAGCTGACAGACTTCCGTATTAACTCGGTTGATGTGGCTGGTATACCAATCGACACCATTCCAGAGTTCTTTCCGCTGTTAGCTGGTTTAACCAACGTGGAAGTCGACATCCCGAATGAGCTGGTACAAAAAAGTATTCGTGCTGATGCGTGGCTGTTACCGATCTTAAATGTCTTCGCGCTCTACGGCGAAGTTGAAGGTGATGTCTCGGTGGATATCAAAATCCCGGAGCAATCGTTGATTCCCGGTGGCCCCTTGGCTGATTTACTGGGTGGCGTAGCGACTATTCCGCAAATCGATATCCCCTTATTTGATGTGCAATATTTTGGTGAGGCGGTTGGCTATGGCTATACCGTGGCCTTGGGTTACAAGCGCTTCTTTATGACCTGGACCGAGGTTGAAACCACTACCGACCTAGATTCTGATCAGGGCTTTACGATCCAGTCTGACTCGATCGTATTGAACCCGCGAGCTGGGTGGATTTGGACACCATGGCTCACCACGTGGGTTGGGGGCTTGCACTTAGAAGTGACTAAAGTAGCCGTGCAATCTAACGGCAACGATTTCTTAGGTGATCTTGATTTGCTCCAAAACCTGCCAGTGGTGGGCGGCCCCGTTGGTGATTTACTCGGCAACTTGTTGGAAACCGTGCCGGTGGTAAACGAGGCTGTTGCTTTGGATTTTGAGGTGACCTTGGTTGAAGAGCAGCCTTGGAATTATCTCGCTGGTGCTTTGATCAATGTTGGTCCCAACATCGCTATTGAGTTTGAAGCAGGCTGGGGTGTTCGCGAATATTGGCTTGCCGGTTTAGGCGTCCGTTTCTAATTTTTCCGAGCGCTTTTTTCTACAGCGTTCATTTTTCTCGACTAACGCACTAAATAACCGACGAAAGGCGGTTTATTAATTGCAATTGAATTCGAATTCATTAATATGTTCAGCGAGGGCATCGGCAGCAAGGGACTCGAGCCTGTGACCGTTTAGGCGGTTACTAAATGCGCTGGTGGTCGGCGTGCAATGTCAGCAGGACGCGGCATTGTTCTTAAAACCAACAGATAGCTTCGTGTAACTCATCATCGATAATATTCGGGATATCGCTTCGATGGACTCCTCCTCCAAGCCAACGGCCCCCTCGCCGCCGACTCAAGGCGAGTGGATGGCGTGTCACCCAGGTCGTGATTCACGTAGTGCTGAAAGCCAAATGAGTCTTTTTGACAAAGCTTGGCTGAAAGGCGCTGAGTGGATTGCGGCCTTGGGTGGGGCGTTTTTTATAGGTACGTTGGTGGCCGCCGTTAATTTCCCTCATGGCCTTGAGAGTGCTGTAGTGGCGGGAATTAAGCAGGCCGTATGGACCGGTTTTATGGCAGGGTTCTTAACCAAGTTCTGCCGATTTCTATGCATGCAACCTCATTTTCGAATACTGCCGCCGATGGTTTGTGCAACCTTGGGGCCTTCGGTATTTGCGATTGCCGGTGTATCAATCGTGCACCACTTAGAAGGAACGGCTGATCCCGTTGCTTCAATTTTAATTACCGTGATTCTGGCTCCGCCGGGGTTCTGGGTAATAGCGCATAATATGCGTCGTGCAGCAAAGGCTGCGAAACACAATTCATTACAAATTAGCTCACGAGACGAGACATGATCCCATTTGACTGGCGCATGTTAGGCAACATGCTACGTTCAACCTTTAGTGCCGAACATTTCACTGTTCGCCATGCGTTAATTTCCGTCACGTTTTTGTTGCTGACGATACTCTTTATGATCGTCATTCTGCCGTTTCGTATTTTGGACAGCTTGTTTTTCCCTTCATGGCGAAAAACGCCGGTGCAAGCGCCGATATACATTTTGGCAACGCCACGTTCCGGCACTACCTTTTTGCACCGTATGCTTTGTGCAGATGATCAGTTTTCTTGGATCAAGCTGTACCACACCATTTTCCCATCGGTGATTTTGTATAAGTTGTTCGCTGGACTTGGTTGGTTGGACAGCAAAATTGGTAGCCCGTTTCAGCGCCTCATCGGTATGTTGGAAGGGCGCGCGTTTAAAGGCTGGGAAGGCATTCATGCTACCGGGCTGAGTAAATCAGAAGAAGACGAACAGTACTGGGTGTACACATTGATGACACCGGCTTCTCTACTACTATTCCCGTGGCTTAATAAAACCGCTGATGTGCGTTTTGTGGATCATCTAGAAGAGCCGCGTCGTCGTAAGCTGGGCCAGTACTATCTGAATAATTTGCAGCGTCACGCCTACGCTACAGGGCAGCAACACACATTGCTGGCTAAGAACGCTTTGGCGATTGGCCGCCTGCGTACACAGATGGAAGTGACACCGGATATGCGAGTAGTGCACTTGGTACGTCATCCATATGAAGCGATTGCGTCAATGATTTCCATGTTCACCGTGCCGTGGAAAGCGCATTCTCCCGAGAAGATGTCAGATCCAGAATACACTGGCCAAATTGCGACACTATTGATCGAGTACTACCGCTATATGTTGGAGCTACAAAAAGAGCTACCAGCTGATCGCTATATTGAAGTGCGTTATGAAAACTTAATTGCCGAACCTAAAGCGGTAGTTGAGCGTATTTACGATCAATTCGAATTGCCGATGTCGGACGATTATGCGCAGTGGTTGGATGCTGAAGTGAACAAGTCTCGTCAGTACAAGAGCAGTCACAGTTACAGCTTGGCTGATTTTGGTTTAGATGAGGCGGATATCGCCCGCGAAGCAGCTGATTTATTTGAACACTACGGTTTCGCCCGCTAGGGCGAGGCTGCATTATTCTTTAGCTTCTTCTGCCTCGGCTTTTTGCTTATCGGCTGCCATCTGCATAAAGCCAGAAAGTAGCTGTGCTGCTTTCACGGCGTTTTCGCCTTGGCCGATATAACCCGCTAAACCACCAATCGTGAAGCGCATCACGTAAAGCACAGCATCATCAACGCTTGGTGAGCCGGTGGTAATAATGTGTTGGCTCATGCCTAAGCAAAGGCTAATAACACATTGCGCTAGTACCGGAATATCGTTAATTGAAATGGTGCCACTGCGTTCCATGTCATCCATGGCAAGTGCTTCTAATTGACGAATGTGACTGGTAATAAGCTCGTCAATTTCCTTGGTGTGACCGTAGCCGTATTGATACCAAGAAATAAATAAATCTTTGTTGTCAGTGTTTACGCGGATCAGGGTGTCGAATAAGCCGCGGATAGCGGCAATTTGGCCTGGTACATCGGTGTATTCATCACCGCGCTGGAGCTTATTACGCCCTTGCTCTAACGCATCAATAACATGGGCAAAGTGCTCAGCAAGCACCTCTTCAAACAAGCTTTCTTTGTCTTGGTAATAAGAGTAAAAGGTGCCCGTCGCAACGCCAGCGCGTTTCGTGATTTTGGTGATCGCGGTGTGAGTAATGCCATTCTTAGCAAACTCTTTAATTGCGGCTTCGCCAAGTTTTTCACGTTTATTAGGAACGCGTTTGCGGGCGTGATGACGGCTTAATGGCATGTCGCTTCTCAACTCTCAATCTGACAACACGAGATTTTTGAGCATTTATTGTGCCAAAAAACTAATGCTTTAGGTGACTTTGCTACCGTTTATTCGTTATTTGTATTCACTTATCGGAAATATCCGACTTTTGCGTCACGTTAATCGGTATGTTTTTGAAAGTTTGTTCTGCAGGTGCGGCCTGTGGGCAGTCATTGCAATCTGATGATTTGGCGCCGCTGGCCTGTCGCCTTTTAGCTAGCCAACGCCCCAGTAGATAGCCGACAGTGAGTGCGACTATTCCGAGGGCTATCCATTCTTGCAATGAGCTTGGCATGCTTACCCAATCAAGTTGTAACTGAGAAAGGCGCCTGCATAGCCAAGCAGTGTCATGTATGTCCAGGCGATGACCGGCCAGCGCCAGCCGCCGGTTTCACGGCGCATGGTGGCCACTGTTGCCATACACTGCAGGCAAAACGCGTAGAAAATTAGTAGGCCAATCGCCATGCCGGTTGTGAATACAGGCTTGCCGTCTGGCCACTTTGCGTTGCGTAGTCTTTCGATCAGCGTTTGGTCCGTTTCATCCGCTTCTGCGCCAACCGCGTAGATCGTACCAAGCACGGCAACAACGACTTCACGCGCCGGGAATGAGGCGAGTACGCCAGCGGTGACTTTCCAATCCCAGCCTAGCGGGCGGAATACAGGCTCGATCGCTTGCCCGGCGCGGCCCAAAATAGATTGGTCTAAATGTGCCGCGGCGTATTGGTTCTCAATATCAATAGTGGCGCTTTCGATTGTGGCTTCGTCTAGCTGTTGTAATGCTAGCGCCGCAATTTGGGTATCGCGTTGTTGTTCTAAATCAGCATTGCGAGGGAAATAGGTCGCACCCCAAACAATAATCGTAACCGCAAAAATAACGGTACCGGCGCGGCGTAAGAACACCTTGGCGCGTTCACTTAAATTGATAAAGAAAGAACGCCAGTTGGGCTTTCTAAACGGCGGTAGTTCTAATAGAAACGGTGGGGTTGGGCCACGCAGTAGGGTTTTCTTAAATAACCAAGCGGTGAAAATGCCACCGAAAATGCCTAAGAAATAAAGACCGAGTAGTACTAAGCCGGGCAGGTTAATCAAACCGCCCAGCCACGTTTCATGCGGCACAAAAGCAGCGATAAGCAGTGCGTATACCGGCAGGCGCGCTGAGCAAGTCATAAACGGTGCTGCCAGAATGGTGGCGATACGGTCTTTGCGTTCTGGGATGACGCGTGTTGCCATAATGCCGGGTACGGCGCAGGCAAAGCTGGAGAGCATCGGAATAAAGCTTTGGCCGCTAAGGCCGCACCAGCGCATGAGCCGGTCCATCATAAAGGCGGCGCGGGCCATATAGCCGATGTCTTCTAGCAGCAGGATAAATGCAAACAGAATCAGAATTTGTGGCAGAAAGATCACAACGCTGCCAACACCGGCAATGATGCCGTCAACTACCAAGCTATTCAG
>JAPPPA010000156.1:5590-9941 GCA_028817755.1 Gammaproteobacteria bacterium
TGACTCAATCAATCGCTTCCATCATCTGTACGTCCCAAGCGAATACGGCTTGGAATACAGTCGCCATCACAAAGACAAAACCCAATGTGCCTAACAATGGGTGAGCTAAAGCGCGGTCGAATAGGTCGCCGAGCTTTTTAGGGCTTGCTTCTGCCTTTTCAACGAGGTTGGGCAGCTGCGCATCAATCCACTGATAACGGCGACGCGCTTCTTCGGCGCCGAGTGGAGCGTTAGGGCTAAGCTCGGCTTGGGCTTGCTGCAATATGGCAATGGCGTTGTCGCCTTGTTGCGACTGAATACGCTGCGCGGCATAGCTGTCGCTATCAATCAGCGCGCGCTCAATATCTACGCGACCGGCATTGCCGAAGTTGGCGTCAGCGGTCAGCTCCAAAGCTTTGGCACGCACATCGGGCATGATTTGCAGGCTGGAAGGCTGTGGGGATGCCACGGCACTTTGTAAAGCCTGTTTTAAGGCGTCAAAACCTTCTAGCTTGGTGGCGCAGACTTCAATTACGTTCGCACCTAGCAATTCGCTTAGTGCCTGGGGATTAACCGATACGCCCTTATCGCGGGCAACGTCGGTCATATTTAATGCCACTACAGTCGGTAGTCCAAGCTCTAACACTTGGCTGGCAAAGAACAGGTTACGTCGTAGGTTGCTGGCGTCGAGCACAATCAGTACAGCGTTGGGGGCAGCGTAGCCGCTTAGATTGCCTGTTAAGAGGTCAATTGCCAGCATCTCGTCCGGCGAGTGTGCGGCTAAGCTGTAGGTGCCGGGTACGTCGACCAGTTGCACCTCAATTTGCGCGAGCTTGGCGGTGCCAACATGCTCTTCTACGGTAACGCCGGGGTAGTTGCCTACCTTCTGGCGTAAGCCGGTGAGGGCGTTAAAGAGGGTGGATTTACCTGTGTTTGGGTTACCGACAACGGCGATACGCGGTTGGCTCATGATTTATAGCTCCACCAAAATGCGTTTGGCGTCTTCGCCGCGAATAGACAGGCGATCACCCATCACGTTCAGCTCTAACGGGTCGCCAGCGGGGGCTTTTCGAATCAATGTAATAGCGGTTTGTTCGACCAAACCGAGCGCCATAATGCGTTGAACATGGGTGTTGAATTCGGTGAAACCGGTCACGGTAGCGCTGCTACCAACGGCAAGCTGAGAGAGTGTGGTGGGCATGGGAGTAAGATAGCTTGTAATTGCGAATAATTATCATTTACTTGCTTCGCTAATACAAGCGCTGGGGCTGGCTTTGAGGGGTGCCTTTAGTCAATGCGCTTATCTTTTAATCCGCTTCAAAGGGTTGTTATGAAAAGCGAATTAGGTAGGCTGAAACCACAATAAAAGTGATCACAACCTGAGGAGAGCCCTGTTGAGGTCAATGAATAAACAGCCGCACGAAGAAGTGGCGGTGTCTGGCGATGCAATGGATAGCCAAACCATTGATCGACGTGCGTTTTTGGGCAGTAGTTTGCGGCTGGGAGTAGCTGGTGCGGCTACGTTATCAGTGGTTGGCGCCGGTGCCAGCCTAAGCGGTTGTGGCGGTAAAGCGGTACAAACGGCTGAGGGTTTTAGTTACTTGCGGCCTGATGATGTAGTGCTGTTTTCGGCGTTATGCCCTGTGGTGTTGTCACGTGCGGCGCAAGAAGCAGACTTTGAAAATACCGTAACCAAAATCGTCCAGCGCATTGATGCGCTCGCTTTCAACCTTGATGCACCTAACCGTAAAACGGTTTATCAATTACTCGACCTTCTAAATATGCGCGTGACTCGCTGGCTCACCACCGGCATTGGCGCTAACTGGCAAGACGCTGCGCCAGAAGACATTGCGGCTTTCTTAGCTAAGTGGCGAGATTCTTCTATTGGTTTGTTTAACGTCGGTTATCGCGCTTTGACCAAATTCGTATCGGCTTCTTATTTCAGTCTGCCCGACAGCCGTGCGTACACGGGCTATCCCGGCCCACAACCTTGGGCATTACAAGCCACGCGTTTGCCTACGCTCAACGGTGGAGCGAAATAACATGGCGGTAGTAGATCCAATTAAAAACGGCATCAATGCCGGCTGGGATGTGCGCCACGGCGGACGACTAGAGCATGGTCTAACGCTGGAAGCTGCCACGTTGCCATTATTGGCACTGGCGCAGGTGGCGGCACAGCCGCAGAAATTTTGACCAATGCCGGACTCAAAGTATTACTGCTAGAAGACGGCCCGCTGAAAAGCTCAGACAGCTTTGCTGATATGGAAGAAGCGCGTGCGTGGAATGATCTGTATCAAGAAAGCGGATCGCGCGGTACCAAAGACGGTGCCATTGCCATTTTCCAAGGCCGTAGCGTCGGTGGCACTACGGTAGTGAATTGGACATCAAGCTTCCGCACGCCGGAAAACACGCTGCGCCATTGGGGCAAACAGCATGGCGTAGAAGGTGTTGATCCAGAAAGCATGGCGCCGTGGTTTGCGAAGATGGAAGAGCGGTTGAATATTCACCGCTGGCCGGTACCGCCCAATCCCAATAACAATGCCTTAGCCAAAGGTTGCGAAACCTTGGGTTGGGAGTGGGACATCGTGCCGCGCAATGTAAAAGGCTGTTGGAATATCGGTTACTGCGGCCAAGGCTGCCCAAGCAACGCCAAGCAGTCGATGTTAGTGACGACCATTCCTGCGGCCTTAGAAAAGGGCGCGACCTTGGTGCATAACGCACGCGTTAATAAAGTTTTACACCAGGGCGACCGCGTCACCGCGTTACAGGTGCAAGGTATTGGTGAAGATAACCGCCACCCCAATGGCACCTTATTCACGGTGAAAGCGCGCCGTTACATTTTGGCCGCAGGTGCGATTAATTCACCCGCATTGCTGCTTCATTCAGATGCGCCGGACCCATCCGGTTTATTAGGTAAACGCACCTTTGTGCACCCCGTGCCGGTCACCATTGGTCAATTTAATACGCCCATTGAAGGCTGGCATGGTGCGCCGCAGTCTACGTATTCAGATGAGTTTGTATGGCGTGATGGCGTAGCCGGAAAAATGGGTTACAAAATGGAAATCGCCCCCATGCATCCCGGCCTAATGTCCGCCGCTCTAGGCGGTTTTGGCGAAACGCTCTTTGAGCGCGTAGGCGGTTTGAAAAATGCCAGCTGTAACCTCGCTTTAATGCGCGACGGCTTTAATGAGCAGAACCAAGGCGCCAGTATTAGCGTAGACAACAACGGTTATCCGATTATTGATTACGCCTTTAACGACTATGTTTGGGAAGGCATCAAACATGCTCTCAGCAGCCTAACCGAAGCCCAGTTTGCGGCGGGTGCCACCTCGGTATTGGCAGGGCACTTAAATGCACAAAACTGGCAAAGCTGGGCAGAAGCCAAGAAGGGCCTGGACGAACTGAGTTACGAAGCAGTGAAGGTCACCTTGTTTAGCGCCCACTTAATGGGTGGTTGTCAGTTAGGGCGTAACGAGAACGAGGCCGTGTGTGATAGCCAAGGCAATTTACTACGGGCTTGAAAACCTGTCTGTTTTCGATGGTTCCGTATTCCCAACAAGTATTGGTGCCAACCCGCAACTGTCTATTTACGGTTTGGTGGCTAAACTGGTCACGCAATTAGCCGAAGAAATGCGCAGCCCAATGACGGCCGCTGTATAGGAATAACAATGAAACAACTCACCTTGCGTGCCATATTGCTTGGCGTTGTATTAGCTGCTGTATTGGGTGCCGCCAATGCTTACCTTGGCTTGCTGGTTGGTTTGACGGTATCAGCTTCTATTCCAGCCGCCGTATTGTCGATGGGAATTTTGCGTTTATTGGGCAACAGCAACCCGAAAGAAAACAACATTGTGCAAACCGCCGCCTCGGCCGGTGAAGCGCTGGCTGCGGGTGCCATTTTTACCTTGCCTGCATTGGTTCTCTTAGGCGCTTGGCAAGGGTTTGATTATGGCTGGACGCTGGCCTTAACCGCTGCGGGTGGCTTGCTGGGGGTGTTGTTTGTAATTCCGCTACGTCGAGCGTTGGTGCTGGATAGCAGCCTGCCTTTCCCTGAAGGTACGGCGACAGCAACCGTGATTAAAACGGCTCACTCAGATAACGATCACGCTTCGGCTTCTGGTGTAAAAGCACTGTTGCTTGGCGCCGTGGTGGGTGCCGCTATTAAATTCGCGCAAACCGGTTTGGGTTTGTGGACGGTGATTATTGAAACCGCTGCCAGAATGGGCCAAGCGGTTTTCTATTTTGGCGGCAATGTATCTCCCGCATTACTTGGGGTGGGTTATATCGTCGGCCTGAATGTCAGCGTGTTAGTCTTAGCGGGCGGCATTATTAGTTGGTGGGTGGCTATTCCTATTTATGGCATGTTGTATGG
>JAPPPA010000217.1 GCA_028817755.1 Gammaproteobacteria bacterium
ACCTTGTGCCAGGAGAACTCACCGCCGGGTTCAACTTCCGCTACTGCACCGAAAGCACTCAAGATAGCCTTAAAAGCAGAGTCCTGGAAACGCTAGATAAGCACGGTTTTGAATACGAAATACGCTGGCACCTATCCGGCGAGCCATTCCTAACCAGCACCGGCAAACTCATCGAAGCCGCTCAAAGCGCCATCAAAGACGTCACCGGCACAGAAAGCGAACTCTCCACCGCCGGCGGCACTTCGGACGGCCGGTTTATCGCGCCACTCGGTGTAGAAGTACTAGAACTTGGCCCAATCAACGCCACCATTCACAAAGTAGATGAATGTGTAGAAATTGCGGCGCTAGATAAACTGAGCGAAATTTACACTCAGCTAACAAAAACGCTAGTCAGCTAAAGCAAATCCAAGGGGCTAACCACCGCCTTAGCCCCTTTTTCCAATACATGCGTGTAAATCATGGTGGTTTTCACATCCGCATGGCCCAGCAGCTCCTGCACCGTACGAATGTCGGCACCGCGCTCCAACAAATGGGTGGCGAACGAATGCCTAAAAGTATGGCAACTGGCGTGCTTGGTAATACCCGCCTCTCTAATTGCCTTTTTAACCGCACGCTGTACCGCTGAGTCACCCAAATGATGACGCCGCCGCACACCACTACGTGGATCAACCGCAGGCTTATCTGCAGCAAACACGTATTGCCACGCAAGCTCCTTACCCGCGTTAGGGTATTTCTTGTTCAAGGCATCAGGCATAAACACCGGCGCCAAATCACCTTGCTGGTCTTGCCGGTGCAGCAACTTGGTTCGTTCAACCTGTAGCTTTAATTCTTCTAACAATGAGGCGGGCAGCACCGTCACGCGGTCTTTGCCACCCTTACCGTCACGAATCGTCAGTTGCTGATAATGAAAATCAACATCCTTAATACGAAGCCTTAGCGCCTCATTCAAACGTAACCCAGCGCCATAAAGTAGCGCCGCTACCACGCGGCTTCTGCCACCCATATTCTTCAAAACGGCTTGAGCTTCCGCCGGAGAGAACACCACCGGTATTTTTCGTGGCTTAGAAGCCCGTTTGAACCCATTAACATAATCAAGCTCCTGCTCAAGCACATTTCGATATAGGAACAACAACGCCGACAACGCCTGCGTTTGCGTGCTTTCAGAAACATTTCTATCAACAGCCAAGTGGCTCAAAAATGCGTTTATATCGGCTTCCACCAAACCCACAGGGTCATGCCAGCCATGAAACATCAAATACCGCTTAATCCAGTCAACATAAGTCTGCTCAGTTGAATAACTGTAATGTAGCGTGCGTAATTCGTTTCGGATACGCTGACCTAACTCAGTTCGCTCTGCAGGATTTAACACAGACATGACAACCTCGGACCAACACACAAGCAAATGGCGGAAAAGAAGCCATTTTACTACTTATGCGCCACAGCGCTGCATAAATATCCCATTCAAGGCACTTATGCGCCATCGTGGCGCATAATTAGCGTTTTAGCTCGCTAGGAAAGCCTTGATGCACTATGTAGTAATAGATACGAATATTCTCTATTCACTAACCGGAGTTTCACCAAACCCCAAAGTTACTGAAAGTGATATTGAAGACAAACAATTAGCTACCACCACAGCAACTTTGATCGAAGCGATTTCAAAATTTCGCAATGACTTGCCCAAATTGCAGCGTTGTCTACACCCTATCGTCGACCAAAAATACACTCTAATTTCCGTCGGCCATGCCCCGCTATCTAACGAGAAAATTAAAGCCATTCATTCCGCAAAATGCATCGCTGAAGTGCAGCATATTATTGATGAAGTGGTATCCCTTAAAATTTCCTGTGAGGCTGAATTTCTAAGGTTCATTCTCATTGTGGTAGTGGTGGGCCTGGCTGAAATTCTTCGGGAAGAAGGTTATAAATTTGAAGATCAAGCTCAATCCAACAAGCAAACGCTCCTTACCCGAGCCATGCTTGAAGGTAATTTAGAATATTTTGAACAATATTTTCAGCAACAACTACGAAACGGTTACAACGAAGATAACGAGCAAAAAGCCGCATTGGAAGCATTTAGAATAAAAATTCTATCGCTAATTGATGTTTTTATCTTTAACTTCCACATGGTGAAAACAGGCCTCCTTCCAAACGAACCTCATAACGAATCAGATTCTCAACGGCTAAAGGACAGTATCAAAGAGGAC
>JAPPPA010000295.1 GCA_028817755.1 Gammaproteobacteria bacterium
CCAAACGCCGCTGGGGTTGCGTTATACGTATTTAGGAAATTTGCCGTGGGCCGCGCATAACAACCATTGTCCCAACCGCGCACATTGTCGCCAGACCGGAAAGACTCATAAGCGATGGTATTGGCCACATTGTCTAGGAAGGTGCCACCTGCGCCGTTTTCCATGGCAATGTAACCAAGCGTTTCAGCCTGAAAGATGAAGAACAATGGTTGATCATTGACCTCACTTCTTTCATTCGCAAGCTGAAAATTACCTGCATTCACATTCCTAATGGCCATTGTTACGAATGGGAACGATTGCTGGTTATTGCCCGGCGCGTTGGGGTTTTGTTCGTTATTCGTAGTCTGCGGCATTCCAACAATAACGGGCGGTGTTGGGAATCCACCGGCAAGCGGCTGCGTCACCCAACTTTCTGCACCAGGAACCCCTGAACCGTGCTGCACTGCAGCCGTACTGATCGTAGCCGCTTCGATAATGTCGCCATTTGGAAACTCATGCACACCGGGTTCAACAGCTAAGTATTGAACCGTTTCATTCTGCGTCACATATCGCCCATCTGATCCTGGCGGTTCAACAATCGCCATCTCAAAACCAGTATTCGTTACGTTACGAATTCGAACTACTGCGGGCTCATCGTTAGGATCGGCCCTGTCACCGGGAGTTAACGCTACTACTACAGGCGTCACGCCTAATGGAAACGCCTGTTGGAAAGTCACGTTGTTGTAATTATTGAAGTTGAGCGTTTCTTCACCCACCTCAAGCTGCCAACCCATAGCCGCTGGGGCAACCAGCAACATCCAACTCAAATTGATCAGTAAGCGGAACATTATTCATGCTCCTTTTCTGGCAATTCACGGTGACGGTTTAAGTTAGCGCCATTGCCGTGCTGATCGAACTTGAGGCGGAAGCGGATATAAGCGCCATTATTGGTCCATGCCGCTTCATCAAAATCTTCGTCCAAGAAGCCAGACCAGTTATAACCCAAGGTAATCCAGAGGTTTTGCAGTGGTGATACACCTACATTTAAGCCCGCTGAATAGCGGTGATTATTTGCTTCCCAATCCTCATGACTCGAAAGCTGGAAGCCCCAATCCCACCACTCATTAAAGCTGTGGCGGTATTCCACACCCAGTTGTGTGTAGGCACCTTTGTAAACTTCTTCATCAATCGTGTCTTCAACATACTTAGCGCCAATAAAGAATGACCACTGATCTTTCTCGGTATGGAGCCAGTTAGCATTAAATTGATTCACAAGGCGGGTGCTGCGGAACTCATTTTCGCCTTGGGTTTGTTGTGTTTCATGCACGATATCTAAGCGATTCAAGAAGAACCACTTAGCTTCAATAGGTCGCCATACCAAACCAAACTGGGCATCTGCTTTGGTGTTTTGGGTAGTTTCTGTTTCTTGTTGCAACCAACGCAACGCAAAGTCGATGCCTTTGCCTTTGGCATTTTGACGGCGCCATGAAGTAATCACGCCATCACGTTCTTCGGTCTCGCTGCGATGGGTTTCATAACGTACATCCCAGTGCCAGAGGTCACCTTTACGACCAATACTTACATGGCCCGACTCAAAGTCATCACCAGCAGGGCCATTCGCGAGAGGCGTTCCAGCATTTAGAGCAGTAGCACCGGTATCACGCAAGGTTTTAGATTGATCAAAGCCAAGACTTGCCCACCAGCCATCACGGAACGCCAATTGTTGAGTTACGTTGTTACCGCTGTATAAGCGTTGACCATCGCCATTATCTTCTTGCGCAATGTAACTGCGTACATTGGCGCCTTTCCACAATTCAGATTGCACACCCACACGGCTGCTACGGGTGTCACGTTGAGCACCTTCCGTTTGCTCTTGCTCAAAGAATAGACGTGTACTTGGTGCCACTTTTACATCCAAACCAAGCACAACACGTTCTGGGAAGTCAGCCGCTTCATTAGACTCCGATAATGCCGCTTCGTAGCGAGCAGAGAAGCCAATCAAGTTATTAAAAAAGCTCTGACGAACATCGACTATGCCTTGCTGGCTTTCCGATATATCACCCGCTGCGGTTTCATCTTCTGCCTGACGGAAGCCAAGCTCTACGTGACCATTTGCATTGTGTAAACGTAAGCCCAGCTGGCCATAACGGCGCTTATTACCCGCGGTTAAGTTTTCTTCATCAGCCACATCTGCAGTAATGCTGACGTGCTTGCCAAGT
>JAPPPA010000044.1 GCA_028817755.1 Gammaproteobacteria bacterium
GTAGTGCTATCCTGCCACCCTGAATTTTTTAGGGTAGCGCCGCTGTGGACGCCAGCTTTAGTCAAGAAGCCGATGAGTTAGAAAATCCGGAAGTCGAACGCGACGAAATGGCGTTCGATTATTTGGTGGTGGGCGCTGGTCCCGCCGGTTTGGCTTGTGCAATCCGCCTGAAGCAAAAGCATCCAGGCGCCCATATCTGCGTGATTGAAAAAGCCAGCCAGCCTGGCATGCACTCTTTGGCGGGTGCGGTGATAGAAACTGCACCCTTAGATGCGCTGTTTGATGGCTGGGAGGAAAACCCGCCTGATGTTTGGGTGCCGGTGAAAGTGGATGAATTTAGTCTACTCAATGCCCAAGGTAAGACTAAGTTGCCGCTGCCGCCTCAGGCACGCAATCATGGCAATGTCATTACTTCGGTAGGCGCCTTGGTGGCATGGTTGGCAGACAAAGCTGAAGCCTTAGAAATTGAAATTTACCCCGGATTCCCGGCGCAAAAGGCCTTGCTAGAAAACGGCCAAGTAGTGGGTGTGCAAACGGGAGATATGGGTTTAGACAAGGCTGGGCAAGCTAAAGATGCTTATCAGCCAGGCATGAACTTAAAAGCCAAGGTTACGATTTTAGCCGAGGGGTGCCGAGGCTCTGTGAGTAAGCAGCTCATCGCGCATTACGCCCTAGACAAAAACAGTCAGCCGCAAACCTATGGCATTGGCTTAAAAGAACTCTGGCAGCTGCCTGAAGGGAGAACAACGGCGGGAACCGTACAGCACAGTATTGGTTGGCCGCTAGATCAGAAAACCTACGGTGGTAGTTTTCTGTACCACCTAGAAAACAACCAAGTTGCCGTTGGTTTCGTAGTGGGCTTGGACTATCAAGATCCTCGCTTCTCGCCTTTTGATGCCTTCCAGCAGTTTAAAAACCACCCTTCTGTGAAACCTTTATTGGAAGGCGGTGAAATTATTTCCTCGGGGGCGCGAGCTTTAGTTGAAGGCGGTTGGCAATCGCTGCCGAAATTGGAAATGCCGGGTGCTATTTTGATTGGTGATGCGGCGGGCACCTTAAATGTGCCGAAAATTAAAGGCATACACACGGCAATGTGGAGCGGTATCTACGCAGCGGATCACTTAGCTCAACACGACAGCAGTAAAGGTTGGGATGAAACGTTCCGCCAGTCGCCAGTGGCGAAAGAGTTGCACCAAGTCAGAAACATCCGCCCGGGGTTCCAAAAAGGTCTCTGGCGTGGGCTGATAAATGCAGCTTGGCAAACGATTACGCGTGGGCTTTGGCCTGGCACGATGGCGCATCACGCTGACCACAGTGCACTAAAAAAATTGGCCGAAATGACTGAACAAGACCGACAGTGGCAAGAAACCACCTTGGCACCGCGCGATCGCTTGGCCTCTGTCTATTTCGCCGCGACAGAGCATGATGAAGACCAGCCTGTGCATTTACAGGTGGCTGATACGGATATTTGCACTAGTAAATGTGCGCAGGAGTACGGCAATCCTTGCACCAAGTTCTGCCCAGCCAATGTTTACGAGATGGTTGAAGAAGACGGCGAAAAGCGTCTGCAAATTAATGCCGCGAATTGCGTCCACTGTAAGACTTGCGACATTAAAGATCCCTATCAAATTATTAACTGGGTACCGCCGGAAGGTGGCTCTGGCCCTAACTACCGAAACCTATAAACATGAAAGTACTTGTTTGTGTAAAGCGCGTGGTCGATTTCAACACGCGTATTCAAGTGAAATCTGATGGCACCGGCGTGCAATTGGATGGCGTGAAATTCAGCATGAACCCGTTTGATGAGATTGCTGTAGAAGAAGCGATTCGACTAAAAGAAGCGGGTATCGCTAGCGAAGTCGTTGCTGTCAGTATTGGTAATGATAAAAGCCAAGATACGCTACGCTCGGCCTTGGCAATGGGCGCAGACAGTGCCGTGTTGATTAATGCCGACCAAGAAGTGCAACCGTTAGCGGCAGCTAAAGCATTAAAAACGGTTGTTGAACAGCAGCAGCCAAAGCTGGTGCTGATGGGCAAGCAAGCGATCGACGACGATGCTAATCAAACTGGCCAAATGCTGGCAGCGTTGTTGGGCTGGCCGCAAGCAACATTTGCCTCTGAACTGGTGATTGATGGAGACACTGCAAATGTTACCCGCGAAGTAGATGCGGGCTTGGAGACCTTAAATGTGGATTTGCCAGCGGTTGTGACTAGCGATTTACGCCTTAATGAACCGCGTTACATCAAATTACCAGACATTATGAAAGCTAAACGTAAGCCTTTAGACACCTTAGCAATGGCTGATGTGGCTGGTGGTGAAACGGCGATGATTGAAACCGTGAAAACATCGGCACCACCTCAACGGCAAGCGGGTATTAAGGTGGATTCGACTGAAGCGCTTTTAGCAGAGCTAAAAACGCGGAATTTGGTGTAGGAGAGCAATATGAGCAATATTCTTGTTATCGCAGAGCACGCCAATGGCCAACTCAACAACAGTACGGCGCGGGCAGTGGCTTGTGCCAAAGCGATTGGTGGTGAAGTTACGGTATTAGCGTTAACCGCGAGTGGCGACGAAGTCGCTACCGCAGCCGCAACGATCGCGGGTGTAAGTAACGTGATCAATTTGCAGGATGTCAGCAATGGCCATGCCTTGGCTGCGACCCAGGCACCGCAAATTGCCGCTATCGCGGATGGTTATAGTCATGTATTGGCGCCTAATAGCACCTTTGGTAAAGACCTGATGCCACGTGTTGCCGCACTTATGGACGCACCAATGGTGACGGACATTATGGCAGTGCATGATGCACGTACATTTGATCGCCCAGTTTATGCCGGTAACGCCATCACTACGGTAAAAGTGCCTGACTCGGTTGCTGTCGTTGCCACCGTGCGTTGCGCGTCTTGGGCGCCAGAGGCTGGCGAGCAAGCTGCAGCGGCGGTTGAAAGCTCCGCTAACTCAGCAGCATTACCGACTCATACCCGTTTTGTTGGTTTGGTGAGTGAGCAAGGTGATCGCCCTGACCTACAGGCTGCAGACCGTGTGGTGTCGGGCGGCCGTGGCTTAGGTGCCGCAGAGCATTTCGCTCTCGTCGAAGGGTTAGCCGATAAATTGGGCGCCGCTGTTGGCGCCTCGCGCGCGGCGGTTGACTCGGGCTGGGTGCCGAATGATCTACAGGTTGGACAAACGGGCAAAATTATTGCGCCTGAGCTATATATTGCCGCAGGCATTTCTGGCGCTATTCAGCATTTGGCCGGTATTAAGGATGCGGGCACGATTGTGGCGATCAATAAAGATCCTGATGCGCCTATTTTTGAAGTGGCTGATATCGGTTTGGTGGCTGACTTGCATCAAGTGTTGCCGGAGTTAACTAACGCACTATAAATAAAACAGCGTTGTGCTTTAGTGAGGCCCGCCTTAAAACGCGGGCCTTTTTTGTTTTTGTTGGCCCGAGTGGCCGCTCGGTATTTACGAACTACTTGTTAAAGCTAGCGATTAACTAAACTACTGGTTTGTAAAATCCAAACAGCTGCTAAGCCTATAACTACAATACTTAAAAGATTAGTAAAAATATTTACTATTAATATCAGTGTCTTACATTGCTTTTGGTAGGCCTCTATGTGTAATAGACTAATCGTTTTAGAAAAACCGAACGGCCGCTGGGTTTATTGAACTGGCGGTTTAGGTTTTTTTAGCGGCTGTTCGGTTTGTAATGGCTACCAGCAAAGCTGGGCGTTGTTTTTAGGCTTTCTACAAAAGTAAGGGTTGGAAAACCTAACCTTTGATAGGGGCAGAAAAGCTTCCCAGTTGCTTCAATAAGTACAACAACTACTTTCGGAGCGATCCTATGTGGAAGTACCTCAAATACACGGGTATGAACGTTTTACTGCTGCTAAGTCTGCCTAGCATTCTGTTGGGTGGTTGGTGGATGTGGGCTGGTGTTGTGCTCACGCTATTAGTGGCTTTGGTATTGGACCAGGTGATTGGCGATGACCTGACAGAACCTGAATATCAAAATAAAGCCTTTCTTAATGTCATGCTGTTTTCAACCTTGCCGGTTTTGGCCATGGGGATGGTAGGGCTGGCTTGGGTAGTGGCCGACCACGATTTTTTAGCCATTGGGGCGCTGGTGCAGCAGTTAACAGGTATTGATGTGTTAGCTCGCCGAGAGGCCAATGAACTGATTCATCTGGTGGGTGCGGTATTAAGTGGCGGCATGATGATTGCCTTCGCTGGTACCAATGTTGGGCATGAGCTTACCCATCGCACTTGGGACCCTAAAGCGATGATTTTTGGTCGCTGGATGCTTTCTATGAGTTCGGATGCGTCGTTTGCTATCGAACATGTATACGGCCATCACAACAATGTTTCCACACGTAAAGACCCGGCTACGTCTCGTCGCGGCGAGAACGTTTGGAGCTTTGTATTGCGCTCGACGGTGCATAGCTATATCAGTGCATGGAATATCGAGAAGGCGCGCCTTGAGAGGCAAGGTTATAGCGTTTGGAGTTGGCGTAACCGTATGCATCGCGGCAATTTAATGACCTTAACTTGGGCCGCTATGTTTTATGTGGCCGGTGGCTGGATGGCCGCTGGCGTATTTGCCATCACTTCGCTCTGGGGTAAGTCATGGCTGGAATATGTGAACTACATCGAGCATTACGGCATGGTGCGTGTACCGGGCAAGCCGGTTCAGCCGCGTCACTCGTGGAACTCCAATAAAGCTATTAGTGGCATGGTGTTGTACAACTTAACGCGCCATTCGCACCATCACGCTATGGGTGAAAAACCATTTTGGGATTTGCGCCCCTACCCTAATTGCCCGATGATGCCGTACGGATATTTGACCATGATTTTTGTAGCTTGGCTGCCACCGCTTTGGCGCAAAATCATGGACCCTAAAGTACTAGAGTGGGACCGCGTTTATGCTCACCCCGAAGAGTATGAGTTGATTGAGGAAGCCAACCGGCTGAGCGGTCATAAACACTTTATGGGCAGTAAGGCCCATTTAGAAAAAGCTAGCGGAACATTCGCGCCAGCGTAATTTAATTCCCAGGGAAAGGACTTTAATCCCGGGCCCCGCCCGGGATTTTTTTAGTTAATAGGTAAGCCCATGTTTGGACTATTTAAGAAAGACAAAACACCACAAGCTCCGCGCCATATCAGTATTCAGCCTTTAGGCGAAACGCTAGAGCATAAAAACGGCGACACCATTCTTACAACCGCTTTAGAAGCAGGTATTAATTTCCCACATAACTGCCGCGTGGGTGGTTGTGCAACCTGCAAATGCAAGCTGGTAGAGGGCGAGGTTCAAGAGCTTACGGATAAGAGTTATTTGCTGAGCGCCGAAGAAATGGCCAATAACTACATCCTCGGCTGCCAATCGGTGCCGAAAGGTGATGTGGTTGTTGAGGTGGACGGCCTAGAAGCCGGTGCTAGTAGCATCAGCATGGTGAAAACCAGCGCCACGATTAGCTCGGTTCGTAATTTAACTCATGACATCATCGAGCTTAACTTGAGCTTGGCGGACGGTATGGATTACGTCGCTGGTCAGTATGCAGATATTGAGTTGCCAGCTGAATTAGGCGAAGGCACCCGTAGTTATTCTTTTGCCCAGTCGCCTCAGCTGCGTCGCGGTGATAAACAACTGTCATTCCATGTACGGAAAGTGCCTAATGGCGAGTTTACCGAATGGCTACATGCATCTGATCGCAGTGGCGCCGCGCTAAATCTGAGCGGACCGTATGGCGATTTCCATTTGCGTCCGGGCAATGCGCCGATTCTGGCGGTAGCTGGTGGTAGTGGCATGGCGCCGCTCAAAGCGCTGTTAGAGCATGCGCGTGAAGAAGGCGTAACACGTGATGTCGTCTATCTTTTTGGTGCGCGCACTCAGGCAGACTTGTATTGCTTAGAAGAAATGGAGGCCCTAACTAAGGGCTGGCTGGCGCACTTCCAATTTGTGCCGGTATTAAACCAGGAAGATGAAGGTTCTAACTGGGCAGGTCGCCGAGGCCTAGTAACCGACCACATTCAAGAGTTGGTTGGTGGCCGTTTATCAGAGCAGCACGTGTATATGTGCGGCCCTCCACCAATGATCGATGCTGCCGAAGCCGTACTTAAAGACGCCGGTGTCGACGGTAGCAATATTCACTACGATAAGTTTCTAGATAGTAGCCATACGGCTTAGCAGGCCAGTTTTAGGAAATGAGACCCGCAGCGCGTGCTTTAGCCAGCGCGCCGCTGCGGTTTTTCGTGTCCAGCTTGTTATAAATATTGTGCAGATGCCATTTAACCGTGCCTTCAGAGACAAAGAGCCGGCTAGCCAATTCTTTATTGCTGAGTCCTTCTGCTACGGCCTCTAATATTTGTAATTCTTTTTTGGTTAACTGACTTACCGGCGCTAAGGCTTCAACGCCTACGGTTTGCCGGATGCGTTCGGCCAGCGCGCTATTTATCCCTGCTTTATCTATTGCAGTTTGTAGCACGGGTCGGATCAAGTCGGCATCAGCCGCGAGAATCCGCATGGCGCCGGTTTTTTCGACTAAACGAATGGCTTCCTCGGCGGCCGCAATGCGTTGCGTATCGCTACCGGCTGCTGACGCAAATACTTGCCATTGCAGTGCTTTCAACAATTGTTCTTTGGCAGTAGCGCGTTGGCATTGCTCGTGAATGGTATCAACCACTTCACCCGCCAAGCCGGCCGCTAAGCTAAGCCGTACCTCTAGCTGTTGGCGTTTGTCTGCGATTAAGCCCTGCAGGTCGTCACGGCTTTCAAATGGGGCAAACTCGGTAGAGACGATATTTCTTGCCAGCTCTAACCTGCCAGCGCGGATATGGTTAACCGCACGCTCTGCTGCAAGACTAAGCACGAGCCGAGGCAAGCCGCGTTCTTGGCCAACACTTTCGCCATCTAGCAATATCGCTTGTGCGGCCTTGGTTTGGCCTTTCATGGCTTTAATACGGGCAGCGGTTAGCCACACGGCAATCAGGCCGTCTGTACTGGTTTGGCTGCCGAGAGTTTCAAAGTCAAAGCACAGCAATTCGGCGGCGTTATCTACATGTCCCATCTCGAGCTCAACAGAGGCCGTCAGGCCGGCTAAGGTGCTGGTGCCGGGTGAGTTTTTGCCGAGCCGACGTTCGGCAGCATGAAGCGTGTTTTGTAAAAGATCACGTGCTGCGGACAAGGATCCCATTCGTAGTAACGTCACAGCCTGTAAGGCGGTTGCCCAAGCTTCGGCGTAGATCGAGCCAGCTTTTACAAATAGCTGCTTGCCGCGTTGGGTCCAGGCTAATGCTTCATCAAAAGCGGAACGGCACTTGGCGGCGTAACCGCGTGCGCTGCAGGCGGCGCCGGCAAACAAGGGCGAAGATTGATGCCACTGTTCTAGCCAGTCGCCACTAAGCTCTTCAGCTAACTGGGGCTCGTCTTCTAATGCCGCGATAATGCAGGCAAAGACTTCGGCGGCGGATTGAAACTCTTTTTCTTGTTTTTCGTCCACATTGCCAGCCACGTCTTTCAATAGCTCAGTAGCAAGTGTGCGCGCGCGTTCGAGTTCGCCAGTAAAGGTAATCGCCACAATATGGTTAAGTCGTAACAAATAGCGCTCTGCTATGTGTTCCGCTGGCAGGGCAGCAATCCACTTCACAATCTGCTCGTGTTTGCCTTGGTATTGAGCAAGCTCCACCGAGACCCGTTCTAAACGATCGGCGGCGACAGCATAGTCACCGGCGGTCATGGCTAAGCTAATTGCATCTTCCATGAGTGACTGGCTTTCGCACCATTGGGCTGCTGTTTGTTGCCACTGTTGCGCTTGGCCAGCGTTTTCGGTGTGTAAGCGGTCGGCCAAAAACTCGGCAATAAGGTGGTGAAAGCGATACCAACGTCTTTCTCGGTCGAGTGGAATCAGAAAAAGGTTGTTGGATTCAAGCCATTGCAACTGCTGCTGGCTGGCTGAATGCGACAGCATGGCGTCTAGCTGTTCGGAACAAAACCTCGGCAATAAGGATGCGGCAAATACTAGCGGGCGAATGTCTTCTGGTAAGCCTTCAAGCAAGACGTCGGTCAAATAAGCTGACAGGTCGCGATCGCGGCCGGTGGGCGCTTGTATACGGCCGGTTTCGTCGCTGCTGAGCGCCACAATACGAGCAGCTAAAGGCCAGCCCTCGGTTTGTTGTTGTAAATCTTGCAGCCAAGGCTGGTCAGCAGGTGTTTGTAGTAGCGCTGCTAGCTCCTCGGTAGTGAGCGCTAAGTCTCGCGCATCTAGACGGCTAGCGCTGCCTTCTAATACGCGGCGAGAAAGTCCCGACGACTCTGGCATGCTGCGGCCCGCGATAACCAATTGAAGGTTGGCGGGCAAGTGGGCTAGTAGCCAGCGCAATACATTTTCTGAGTCTTGCGCGTGCAAGAAATGCACATCATCGATAAACAGTACGGTGATGTCTGTTTGCTGGGCGTCAAAGTGTATTAATGCGGTTTTGAGGTCATCGCCTTCGCTAAGCTGTAAAGCCCCGATCAGTGCTTGCTCAAAGCGGTTTGGGGCGGCATCTAGAGCGTCTAGCCCCAGCCATAGACAGCGTTTTTTCGCGGTTTCTAGTTGCTGCCACCATTGCAGCATCAAAGTGGACTTGCCGTAGCCAGCAGGTGCCGAGAGCGCGATAAGGCGTTGCTGGCCGTGCTGGAAGGCGGTAGGCATATCCAAGCGTACCCGCGGTACGGGCTTTATTGCCGTTACCGGTGGTGTTAATTTGCTACTTAGAAATTCCGCCAAAAGAAGGGTTCGCCGTGTCTTTTTATGATCGCCATATCCTACCGTATGTGATTGATTTAGCGTGTGGCATGAAGGCTGTTACGCGGCAGCGTGAGAAAGTCGTACCGCAGGCGCAAGGTCGGGTGTTAGAAATTGGCATCGGCACAGGCTTGAACTTGAAGCATTATCAACCCGCTTTGGTAGCTGAGCTCACCGGTTTGGACCATGAGTTAGCGATGCATCGTTTGGCAAAAACGCGCCTAGAACAGAGTGGTTTGGCGGCCGACTTGGTTGGGCTAGATGCGGAATCGATCCCGCTAGACGATAACCTGTTCGACACCATCGTGTGTACCTATACCCTATGCACTATTCCAGATCCGGCCGCGGCTTTGCTGGAAATGAAGCGGGTGTTGGCGCCGTCTGGGCAGTTATTGTTTTGTGAGCACGGTAAGGCGCCGGACGCTCAAGTGCGCAAATGGCAAGAGCGGCTAAACCCAATCTGGAACCAGTTTGCGGGCGGTTGCAATCTAAACCGCGCAATCCCGGATTTGCTGAGTGATGCAGGTTTTAATGTAGACACGCTCGAACAGATGTATATTCCGGGCACTAAATTCGCGACTTATAACTATTGGGGGGCTGCCAGTAAATAGCCCGGCACGAGACATATGGCCATTTTTAATAACTATTTTGGGTTCAGCCAAAACCCCTTTTCTATTACGCCGAACCCCGCGTTCCTGTATCTCAGCCCTAGTCACCAAGATGCCCTTAGCCATTTGATCTATGGCGTCGGCCAAGGCGGCGGTTTTGTGGCGCTCACGGGCGAGGTGGGTACTGGTAAGACCACATTGATTCGGAGCCTGCTGGAGCAAGAGCTCGACAATATTGAAGTCGCTTTGTGCCTAAACCCTCAGCTTACTGCGCCGGAGTTTGTGGCCAATATTTGCGACGAACTCAAGGTTGAATATCAAGATGGCAATTCGCTAAAAGAGCTCATTGATAATCTCAACACATACTTGCTGGATGCCCATGCACAGGGCAAGCGAGTGGTTGTGATTATTGATGAGGCCAAGCAGGTGAGTCGTGACGTGTTGGA
>JAPPPA010000016.1 GCA_028817755.1 Gammaproteobacteria bacterium
GCCCAAGGGGATCCAACCAGCTATCTTTACGGCACGGAAATTCGGCCGATGGAAGCAACCGAATACACCATTGATGTGAAAGAAGACAATGGTCAAATTTCACAAGTCAGCCGTACCTTATATCGCTCGCATCACGGGCCGATTATGAATTTGCATATCTCTAATGGCGCGGGCCCATTTAATTGGACCACCGCAAACGCTTATGCAATCCGCGATGTGAACGCAGAAAACATCCACATGATGGAGCATTTCTTCCGCTGGAATACCGCGCAGTCGCTGGAAGAATTTGAAGCTGTGCAAGATGAGCTAGTGGCGGTGCCGTGGGTAAATACCACCGCGACTGGCCCGGGCAAGCATGCCTATTATTCTGACCGCACCTCGGTGCCAAACGTGCCGGATGAAATGGCTCAGCAAGGCGCCTGTTCTAACTCTTCTTTGGCGCCAACCTTGGCTCAGTTAGCGCCAGGCTTGCCGCTGTTAGATGGCAACCGCGAAGAATGTGAATGGCGTAATGATCCAGATTCGCCGCGTGATGGTGTGTTTGGCGCTAATAATCTGCCAAATCTTCGCCGCGATGACTGGGTGCATAACTGTAACGACAGTTATTGGTTAACCAACCCAGAAGAGCCGGTAACGGGCTACGCTGCGATTATCGGGGCCGAAGATACCGAGCGTAGCTTACGAACGCGAAAATGCATTCGTCATGTACAACAGCGCTTGGATGGTACTGATGGTCGTGACGGTTTGAAGTTTAATCGTGAGAATCTCAAAGAAATTGTGCTTTCTAGCGAAATCTACAGCGAAGAGCTCGCCCGTGCCGACATGATTGCCGCGCTGTGTAATAGCGATACGCTTATTGGTAGCAACGGCCCGGTTGATGTGAGCCAAGCGTGTACCGTGTTAGAAGCTTGGGACGGCACCACCAATAACGATTCAGTCGGTGGCCATATTTGGCGTGAGTTCTGGAAGAACATTGCAGGCTCAACCGCGGGGCCTTGGCAAAACGCTTATTCCAGCGCCGACCCGGTTAATACGCCAAATACGCTTAACGTTGCTAACCCCGAATTGCAGCAGTCTTTTGCGGATGCCGTGCAGCGCCTTAATAGTGCTGGTGTGGCAATGGACGCCACTTTGGGCTCTATTCAGTGGACCGAGCGTAACGGCCAGCACATTCCTGTATTCGGCGATAGCGGCAGCGTAGGGGCTTTTACCATCGCGGTGGGTGATCTAAATAGTGGCGGTGTTGGGTATGGCCCTATTTATCACGGCAATAGCTATGTACAAGTAGTTGGCTGGGATGAAAACGGTGACCCAGAAGCCGATGCGTTTATTACCTATTCGCAGGCTACAGATCCAACCAGTCCGCATTTTGGAGACTTTACTGAGCGTTACTCAGACAAGCAGTGGAAACGTTTACCGTTTACCAATGCACAGATTGAAAGTGAAAAAATCCGCGAGCTACGCTTGGTGGAGTAGTGCTAATACGGATATGAAAAAGCCGAGGTTTTCCTCGGCTTTTTTGTTTTAGGGCTTACGGTTTTTTGCCTTGATAGTATTTGTAGAGCCGAGGCGTAAGGCCGTCTTTATGCGTGTAAGGGTTGGCTTTGCCACCCTCAAGGTGGTCACGCATGCCGAACAGGTGGTGGATGTTTAACAAATGTCCCCACATGCCTTTGCGCTCGAATATGGGCCCGTCGATATCAATGCCTAGCTCGTCGGCATCAGGGCAAATACAGCCTAGCCTAGCGACGATATCGTGCTCATTGGCAAAGCTTTCTATGTAAGGGTAATCCTGATTTTCTACCTTGCGTAACGTGGTGGCGCAGTTAGCAAATGCGTAGATTTCTAGCTTGCTTAAGAGGCTGTCATCTTCCAAAGCCGCGGGCTCGGTGCAGTGCTGTTCGGTGGGTGCATGGCTAGCGTCGGCATAGAGTTTGGACTTGAACTCATGCGACTTCAGCGCGCGTAGGACGTTGGCCATGATAATGGTGCCTTGAGAATGGCAAACCACGACTACGCGTTCTTTATCGGGGTTTTCGAGTGCGGCCAGAATGACCGGGTAGGCCTTTCGGGCGGGCTCGGTCATTTGCGATAGGCCTTTACCAATCGCACATTCCACCAGATCAACTAGCGCGCCATCGGTGGCGTTTTGTACGATTTGAATAGGGCGGTGAAACAG
>JAPPPA010000323.1 GCA_028817755.1 Gammaproteobacteria bacterium
TACAATCCACTTGGCCAAAATATAGTTCAGCGTAGATGAGAGGAAGAAAGAACCGGCGACTAAATAACTGGTGTTTCGTAATCTAGCTTGCAAGGCGCTGGAAGCGCCGCGTTCTTCGGCGACACGTTTGATTTTCTCCACATCCATGATTTGTTCGTTGAACAGTAGCTTTTCAACAATGGGATAGGGCGTGTAGTGAGAAATCAGCGTAATCAGCCCAATAAGGCCGGGAATAGCGGCTTCTTTAATAGCGATGTATTTCGGGTCTAGTTCAAACAGGCTGATGCCGCCAGTAAGCAAAATACTAATGACGCCAAGGATAGAAAAGATATTGGCTTCGCGAGTTTTGAAAAAATCATATAAGCCGTAACCGATAGGGAACGATAGCGCCACAATGATGGCTAGCTGCGGCCCTAGGTCTTCTTCACCACTCAGTTTGGTGAGAATCAGCGTTGGAATAATGATGTTTAATGCAAGGTTTGCAAGCAGGTTGCCATGCGACTTTCGCTGTGGCTTTTGAGGGGGGGTTTCGTTAGTCATAGAGACAACTAATGCCGGTGTCTGGTTAGGGCTTTGGTTAGGCGGGCTGCCACTATACTGGTATCGTATAGACGCACCAATATTATTCTAAAGCTAGATGAGTCAGTTCTTTTCTATCCATCCGGATAACCCGCAGCCGCGCTTGATTAACCAAGCTGTCGAAATCCTAAAAAAAGGCGGTGTGATCGCTTACCCAACCGACTCTTGCTATGCCCTTGGCTGTCAGTTGGGGGGTAAGGCGGCGGTTGATCGTATTACCCGTATTCGAGGCTTTGACGGCAAACACAATTACACGTTGGTTTGTGCTGACTTTTCCGAGCTGGCGACCTACGCCAAAGTGGATAACCAGCAGTTTCGACTGCTAAAACAGCTCACACCGGGGCCGTACACGTTTATTTTGCAGGCTACGCGTGAAGTGCCACGCCGGCTGCAGCAAGAAAAACGTAAAACGATTGGCTTGCGCGTGCCCGATAACGCCATAGCAAAGGCTTTGGTAGACGCGTTGGGCGAACCGATCATGAGCGCGACACTAATGCTGCCGGGTGAAGAGCAACCGCTGTTTGACGCGTGGGAAATTCGTGAGCGATTAGAGCATGAGCTAGATTTAGTGGTGGAAGGCGGCTATTGCGGACTTGAACCCACTAGCGTGGTCGATTTAAGCGGTGATGACGGCTATCAAGTCACTCGCAAAGGCTTGGGCGATACCTCGCTGTTCGACTAATTGATACGGTGGCTGTGGTATTCTAAGCGGCTTACTCAATACCTTATTAAAGCTTCAGGAGTCACAGTGACGACAACCCTCGAGCCAGGCTCGCGGATCCTTTCCGGCATGCGGCCAACAGGCCGAATTCATCTCGGCCATTACCACGGCGTTCTTAAAAACTGGATTAATTTGCAGCACGAACATGAGTGCTTTTTCTTTGTGGCGGATTGGCATGCGCTAACCACACACTATGAAGATCCTCGTGACCTGCAAACGCATATTCGAGAGATGGTTGTTGATTGGCTAGCTGCCGGTATTGATCCGGGTCGTGCCTGCATGTTCGTGCAGTCACAAGTGCCGGAACATGCCGAGCTACACCTGTTGTTGTCGATGATGACCCCGAACGGCTGGTTAGAGCGTGTGCCGTCTTACAAAGACCAACAGGCTAAGCTCAAAGAGAAAGACCTTTCTACCTACGGTTTCTTGGGTTACCCATTGCTGCAGAGCGCCGATATCTTGCTTTACAAAGCTGATGCGGTACCTGTAGGTGAAGACCAAGTAGCCCACGTTGAGCTAACCCGCGAAGTCGCGCGTCGTTTTAACTTCCTCTATGGCCGTGCGCCAGGCTGTGAAGAAAAAGCCGAGTTGGCCATTAACAAAATGGGCAAGAAAAACGCCAAGCTTTATCGTAATCAACGCAAAGCATGGCAAGAGCAAGGTGACGAAGAGGCGCTAGAAATTGCCAAAGCTTTGGTCGAAGGTCAGCAAAACCTTACCTTAGCCGATAAAGACCGCTTGCTAGGTTACTTAGAGGGCGGTGGGCGCATTATTCTGGTTGAGCCAGAAGCGGCCTTATCAGAAGCAGCGAAAATGCCTGGCCTAGACTGACAGAAAATGTCAAAGTCGTACGGCAACACAAT
>JAPPPA010000024.1 GCA_028817755.1 Gammaproteobacteria bacterium
CGGCCACAAACATGGACACCGTCACGGGCCTCATCACGGCCTCTATCGGGTTCAGTACCAAAATCACGACTTTGTAAAAGGTCTAGCCGCCTTTGCCATCTTGGCGGGTACTGCCATCGCCATTGATGCGGCGCTAGACGACTACGAAGAAGACCATCATAACCACGTGAGCAAGCCGCCTAAGCCTCGCCCACAAGCGGGTACCCAAGGCCGCCCACTCAGCGAGCGTAAGTTCACTATTAACGAGCGCCAAAACATTCAACATAAACGTATTAACAAAGGCGTTAAATCCGGCGAGCTAACGCGCAAAGAAGCCAAACGCTTACGCAAGCAACAAGCCAACATTGCTGGCCAAGAACATAACTTCCGCTCAAGCGGCAAATTCACCAAGAAAGAACGGAAAATCATCCACGCCCGTTTAGATAACGCCAGCAAAGACATTTACCGCCTTAAACATAATGACCGCTATCGTTAGATAGCCAACAAAACACCGTCACTCCGGACAAGCGAAGCGCCGATCCGGAGTCTCCCAAACAGCGATGGAGGTGTGCTGCGCCGGCCTACGGCTCCGGCATTCGCCGGAATGACGCTGCCACAAAACTAAAAAGCCCCTCTCTGAGGGGCTTTTTTTGTATCTACATTATTGTGCGTACGCCGGCACCGGCTGCCCCGGCATATAGGCTTTGGGGTTGGCACTTTTATAAATACCAATTCGGCAATCGCCTAAATCAGCAGCCAACACATTCAGGCTCGCACGCAACTCGTCACTCACCTCATCCACGGCAAAGAACATATTGCGTTTATACGTTAACGGGTTCGGATCAGTCGGTTTCGGCCGAGGCATCAACTCTAAAGCCAAATACTGAGAAATACTAAGTAACGGTTCTGCACCCAATGGTTTAAGCATCGTTTCAGCCTGCTTAAACGCCGCCTTCGGCGCTTCGCTATTAAAGTGCAGTACCAACAACTTACGTTTGCGATGCAAGTTGTCGCCGTGGCCGGTTACGCCTTCGCTAAAGGCGCCTTCAAAACGGCTCACTGCTTTTTCACGAATTTTGTTAATCGCCGCGTAATACGGGTTCGCAATCATGCGAATAAAATGTTTATGGCTGGGGTAACGCACCACCAAAATGCTCTGACATTGCGCCTCGCCGTGCAGCATTTCCGCAGGATAGCCAGACCACTCCACGTTGCCGCCTACCAGCTTTAACGCAGGCAACACCGCCAAGCCATACCAGCGGTAAGACTTAAAGTCGCTGTAATCCAAAATATTTAACACATACATCGGTTCCGCAGACGGCAGCTTTAAAAGCTCACGAATGCGACCCATGCCGTATTTCTTCTTTCTATTTGCCACGACGACTGTCTTCTTTTTGTAGGAAATTACGACTAGCAATGTGCAATAGCTAGAAACTTCTATCATTGGCCCAAGAGCCGAACTTACATTCAAAAAAGACATAAAAAAAGCCCGGTAAAACCGGGCTTTTTCTCCTAATTGAATTACTGCCTATTGAACAGTTCTTAACTCATGATCATCCTCACTAACAACTTGGTTGTTAGGTGTAGAGTCAATATCAAATGCGCTAGACGAAATGATTTCAGCTTCTGCAGTCACCGGAGTACCAGCAGGAACTCTGAACCACCATGTACCAGCACTTTCACCGCCAGGAGCAATCGTGCCAGCAGGCCACTGCGTGGTACCTGATGTATATGGCCCTTGGCTCGTAGTCGCGGCAGATGGAATTGGAAAGTTCACCACTACATTTTCCGCCGTTAGCGTACTGCTAGCTGTATTCACAACTTTCAAACGCACCCCAAACCAACCACTACTACGATAGTCGTAGGTGTCCATAATTAAGCTTAGATCCGCATGATCAGGCTGATTTGCAGGAGCCGGCTCTACCGAAAACTCGCTCCGGAAACTCTGAACGTTGTAAATCTTGCCACTGCCTTGAGTGTTAATTGTGGCTCGTACAAACCACTCGTACGACTCATCGTGAACCAAGTTTACGTTCTGAATAATATTCTTAGAACAAACGCCATTCACGCAATCGGTAGGGTTCGCGTAGCCTGTACCAACAAGGCCACCCGATGCTTTATACACATACACGGTATACGTATAAGCACCCTCAACTTCCTGCCAAGACCAAAGCGGCTCCGTA
>JAPPPA010000103.1 GCA_028817755.1 Gammaproteobacteria bacterium
TATCACTAATGCTAAGTGTTAACACGCCTCTAAACAAGCCTGCATCTAGCTGAATTTCTTCAATCGCAGCATCGGCATCAGTTGGCCCACGAACGTTAATATCGAAACCAGCGCTGTTAAATACGCCTAGGGCAGTTTGCTCTAGTTGCTCTTGGGTACAACCATTTTCTACCAATGTGCTACCCGCAGGAGTACCTGGGCAAGCGTCTACATTGTCATTAACGCCGTCACCGTCAGTGTCTCGTTCACTAGCGCTACATCCGGGGTCATCTATTTCTTCACCAGTTGGCGTGCTATCACATTGGTCAGCGTTGTCACCGATGGTATCGCCATCAGCGTCGGCTGACTCGCCAGCATCATCAGGGAACTCATCTTGCTCATTGTTAGTGCCGTCACCGTCGCGGTCGTCGTCACACACGTCACCGAAGTCATCGTTGTCTTGGTTAGCTTGGTCGTTGTTAGCGTCTACCGGACAGTTATCGGTGTCGTCATTTACGTCATCGCTATCGGTATCGGCCAAGAGTGGATCCGTACCGTTTGTGGCTTCGTCGGTGTCACTGACATTGTCGTTGTCGTCATCGTCGTCACAAGCGTTACCGTCACCATCTTGATCGGTGTCGGTCTGATCTTCGTTCGCGGTTAGCGGACAGTTGTCGGTGTCATCGTTCGTGTCGTCGCTATCGGTATCGGCCAATAGCGGATCAGTGCCATTGGTGGCTTCGTCACTATCGCTAACATTGTCGTTGTCATCGTCGTCATCACAAACGTTGCCCGCCTCGTCACCATCGGTATCGGTTTGATCAGCATTCTGGATAGCTGGGCAGTTATCTACGTTGTCGAATACGCCATCACCATCGGTGTCGGTTTCACCCGGTGCACAGCCTTCCGAGTCAACTTGGCCGACTAAATCTTGAGGTGTGGTTGGGCAAGCATCATTGGCGTCGGCAACGTCGTCGTTGTCATCGTCGTCGTCACAAACGTTGCCTTCATCATCACCATCGCTATTGAGCTGGTCGGTATTGGCGTCAACTGGGCAGTTGTCCGCTTCATCGGCAACGGTATCGTTGTCGTCATCGTCGTCGCAAGCATTGCCTAGTGCATCATCATCGCTATTGGCTTGATCGGTGTTAGCGTCAACCGGGCAGTTGTCTACGCCGTCTTCAACAGTATCGTTGTCGTCGTCGTTATCGCAGGCATCACCTAGCTCATCATCATCACTATTCGTTTGATCTTCATTGGCGTCGACTGGGCAATTATCGTTGCCATCATTAGTGCCATCACGGTCGGTATCGGCAACGCGTGGATTAGTACCTTGAGCGGCCTCATCATCGTCCAACACGTTGTCGTTGTCATCGTCGGTATCAGCGTTGTCGCCAATCTGGTCACCGTCGGTATCACGTGACTCATTCGGGTCACTTGGGAATTCATCAGCACCGTCTAGTACACCATCGTCATCAGCATCACGATCATTTGGCGCGTCATCTTCAAGATCGTCTAGACCGTCGTTATCATCATCTCTATCGGCATTGTCGCCAATGCCATCTTTATCGTTGTCGGCGCTTTCTGAGTTATTTAACGGGAACTCATCATCGGCGTCATTTACGCCGTCGCCATCATCGTCGTCGTCACAAACGTCGCCAGCAGGGTCACCACTTTGGAAGCCGCTATCTGTGTTGGTTTGCGCTGGGTTAAAGTCATTTGGACAGTTATCACTGTCATCCGGCACGCCGTCACCATCAGCATCTGGCACGGCTACTCGATCATCTTCGTCGCAGGCAGCACCCACGCCATCTTCGTCAAAATCTAGTTGGTCAGCATTCTCGTCCACCGGGCAGTTATCGTCTGGGTCATTTACACCGTCTTCATCAGAATCGGCAAACAGTGGATTACTACCTAAGGCTTTTTCATCACCATCTGAGATGGTGTCATCGTCCGTATCTGGATCTAATGGATCAGTGCCATCCTGTGCTTCTACAGTGTCAAATACACCATCGGCATCGTCATCGTCATCTGAACAACGGAAGTTAGGCTTCGCAAGGCGCATGGGTTGCGCTTCTTCGGGTTGTGACTCTGATTTGCTATCTATGCTGTCACAACCAGCTAGCACTTCACCGCGAGAACCGTCTTGGTTAATTAGATAAGCCACATCAGGCTGGCCATCACCATCGGTATCACGATCAGCAGACGGATCATCTGGGAAATCATCTAGTGCGTTGTCTACGCCATCTTTGTCGCGGTCTGGGTTACGCGCGGCAGGCTGAGTCGCGGTTTCTTGATTAGCAATTTCTTGCTGCTCTTGCTCAGAAACCTCGTTGCCAGTATCCGCAGTTTCTGCCGCAACAATTTCTTCTACTTGGTCTACCGTCAGCGGGGTTGCTCCGTCATTACAAACACCATTGGCGTCTTTATCTGCGTCCGCGCAGGTGTTTGGAATAGGTAAGGTATTTGGGTCTTGATCCAATACATCCAGTGCGGTCGGCTCAACAACCACATTGCCAGATCCATCGTCACCATCGATCACGCCATCACCCGCCAAATCCTTCGCGAGATTAGCTAAGACCGCACCTGGGTCACTATTGTCATCGGTGCTTTGCTCATTAATCTGCGCAACAACCGCAGTTAACGCTTCCACCGCTGCACGGTAGGCAGATACGTCTGCAACGGGCGTATCGCCTTCTCCTGAACCAATGGCCACCGTTTCATCCACCAATGGCGGCGTATCAAAAATATCAATTTGGTTGGCGTCCAAGCCAAAACCAACCGTAGAGGCCACTTGCGCCGCGGCGGCATCAAGCGCTGCTTTTAAATCGTCATTGTTGCTGCTGGTTGTGCCATCAAAGTCATCGAAGTTTTGAAAGGCAATATCAACCGCCATATTGGTCAGTGGCGTTGCGTAAACTTGCTCGCCCTTAGCGGCAAGCTGTGCGGTGACCACCGTAGTGAGCGTTGAAATAACCGGCGCTTGGCCAGTCGTTAAATCAATCGTATCGGCATCTGAAGTGAACTCAACCAAATAAGGGAAGACGGTAGGGAATGGAAACCCTAAACCCACAATTTGCGCTTGGGCATTAGTGCTGCCTTCTGCAGCCAAACGCCCACGCGTGATTGTGCCGCCATTAAAGTCAATTTCGTAAACCTGAACCACGGCGCCAGCCATTGGCCCTTTCACGCCACCACCTGTTAATGGCGTACTGCTAGTGGTCGTACCACCATCGTAACTACCACCGCCGCTACAGGCTGCTATTAATAATGAGAATACGAAAAGCGCAGCGAGGCGCAGGTAGTGTGTTGCAGATAGGTGCATTTGAGCCTTCTCCCAAAGTAAAGCTCGTCTTGCTGCTAGCTTCCTTGCCTGCTGTTTGACGATTTAGTTTTCAAGACTCTCAGTGTTATTCACGATCGTTAAGTTGTCTACCAATTGTATGTGGAATTTTAGTTTTATTTGCTCACGGCCCAAATCACAAAGCCCATCCTCGCCCGAATAGCCAACCACGTAAAGAACCTCAACTTCAGTCAAATAACGCCATCTTGAAAACATCATCTTTTATTAGCGTTTTTCTCTTTTTTTTGGCGACAGCAAGCATTACACTTGATCCAAACAACGTAAATCAGCTTTTAACTGCAAGTTGAGAACATTTATGCCCAAGATATTGGTTATTCACGGACCGAACCTAAATTTGCTTGGCACTCGCGAGCCTGAGCACTATGGCGCGGCCACGCTAGACGATATCAATGCCGCTTTAGTCAGCTCAGCCGAAGCGCAAGGCGCCAGCCTGGCCCATGTGCAAAGCAACGCTGAACATACATTGGTAGATGCCATTCATAGCGCCGCCGCAGATGGCGTCGCATTCATCATTATCAATCCGGCAGCCTTTACTCACACAAGCGTGGCCTTACGTGATGCCTTATTAGGTACCGCTATTCCTTATATAGAAGTACACCTTTCTAATGTGCATGCACGAGAGTCTTTTCGACATCACTCGTATTTCTCAGACAAAGCAGTTGGCGTGATTTGCGGCCTCGGCGCAGATGGCTATCAATACGCCCTGCAAGCCGCCCTGAAACAATTACCACAAGACTAGTTGGTTACCACAAATACTTAAGGACACCCCATGGCTATGGAATTACGTAAAATCAAAACACTGATCGAGCTACTTGAAGCGTCAGATCTTGCTGAAATTGAGGTAAAGGAAGGCGATGATGCCGTACGCATCAGCCGCCCAAGCGCAACAGCCGCGCCAGTAGCCGTAACCGCTGCGCCAGCACCTGCCGCACCAGCAGCCGCTCCTGCTCCGGCAGCACCAGCAACCGAATCTACAGCTGCGCCCGCCGCAGCCGATAGCGGCAGCAAAATCAGCTCACCCATGGTTGGTACCTTTTATATCGCGCCAAGCCCAGAAGCACCACCGTTTGTTGAGGTGGGCCAACACGTTAATCGTGGCGACACCATCTGCATTATTGAAGCGATGAAAATGTTCAACCAAATTGAGGCCGAGAAATCCGGCACCATTAAAGCCATTTTGGTTGAAAGCGGCCTGCCGGTTGAGTTTGGTCAAGACCTATTCTTGATTGAGGAATAGGCCATGCAAAAGCTGCTAATCGCCAACCGCGGCGAAATTGCGCTACGCATTTTGCGCGCCTGCCGCGAGCTTGGAATTAAAACCGTTGCGGTGTATTCCGAGGCTGATCGCAACCTAAAACACGTATTACTCGCCGACGAGTCTGTCTGCATTGGTCCTGCTGCCTCGAAAGACAGCTACCTGAATATGCCTGCCATTATCAGCGCAGCTGAAGTCACTGGCGCCGATGCCATTCACCCCGGTTATGGCTTTCTCAGCGAGAACGCCGACTTTGCCGAACGCGTTGAGAAAAGTGGTTTCACCTTTGTTGGTCCGCATGCCGACACCATCCGCATTATGGGTGACAAGGTTGAAGCGATTAAAGCCATGCAAGAAGCTGGCGTACCTTGCGTACCAGGCTCCGGCGGCCCACTGAACAATGACGCGGCGACCAATATCGCCCTAGCCGAGAAAATCGGCTACCCCGTCATTATTAAAGCCGCTGGCGGCGGCGGTGGCCGTGGCATGCGCGTAGTTCGCGCTGAAGGCGAGCTAGTTTCATCAATCGAAACCACACAAGCCGAAGCGGAAGCGGCCTTTGGCAACGGCATGGTGTACATGGAGAAATTCCTAGAAACACCGCGCCACGTAGAAATTCAGGTGATGGCTGACGAACACGGCAACGCCATTCACTTAGGTGAACGCGATTGCTCTATGCAGCGTCGCCACCAAAAAGTGATTGAAGAAGCACCCGCGCCTGGCATCACCGAAAAACAACGCGCTGAAATTGGCGCGGTCTGCGTAGAAGCCTGTAAGCGGATTAACTACCGCGGCGCCGGCACCTTCGAATTCTTATACCAAGACGGTCGTTTCTACTTCATCGAAATGAATACCCGTATTCAAGTAGAACATCCGGTGACCGAACTCATTACCGGTATCGACTTGGTCGCTACCCAGCTGAAAGTAGCCAGCGGCGAACGCCTCCCTTGGAAACAAGAAGATATTCAAATTCGCGGCCACGCGATCGAATGCCGTATTAACGCTGAGCACCCACGTACCTTCTTACCTAGCCCGGGCAAAGTCACACGTTTCCATGTAGCAGGCGGCCCCGGCGTGCGCGTTGATAGTCATGTGTACCGCGACTACGTGGTACCACCGTATTACGACGCCATGATCGGCAAACTGATCTGCCACGGCGATAGCCGCGACGCGGCGCTGGCGCGCATGCGTACGGCATTGGACGAAGTCGTATTGGAAGGCATTCAAAGCAACATCCCGCTGCACCGCGAAATTTTGCAAGACCGCGGCTTCAGCAATGGTGGTGTCACCATTCACTACCTTGAACAAGAACTGCTAACGCACCAATGAGTTGGGTCCAAATCAGCTTCACGCTAGCGCCGCAACAAGCGGCGCTAGCCGAGCAATTACTCGACGCGCTCGGCGCGGCCAGCATTACGTTTACAGACGCCGCTGACCAACCCATCTTCTAACCCGACATCAACACCACACCACTGTGGCAGCAAAGCCGCTGCACTGGTTTGTTTGATAGCGAACAAGATATTGCCGGCGCCGTGCAACAGTGCCAAACCATTCTCAAATTACCTGCCAACGCCCTTAGCGTTGAAAGCTTGGAAGACCGAGATTGGGAACGTGCATGGTTAGATGACTTCAAGCCCATGCTGTTTGGCGACAAGCTTTGCATCTGCCCCACCGCTTTCGAGCCAGCGCCAGACAAGCTCAATATCATGCTCGATCCGGGCCTCGCCTTTGGCACCGGTACGCACCCCACCACTCGCCTTTGTTTAGAGTGGCTGGACCAAAACGCTGAAAAAGTCACTGGCAAACAGGTGCTCGACTACGGCTGCGGTAGCGGCATTCTTGCCATTGCTGCTGGCCTGCTAGGCGCGCAGCAATTACACGGCGTTGATATTGATCCTCAAGCACTGACCGCGACCGACAGCAATGCTGAGCGCAATCAGGTTAACAATCAAATCACCGGCTTTTTACCGGAACCATTCAAGCAAAAACACGCTAATACCCAATACGATGTATTGCTCGCCAACATCTTGGCTAACCCGCTGATTGAATTAGCCGCGGCCTTATGTAGCCACTTAAAAACAGGCGGACATATCGTTTTGTCTGGCATTCTCGCCGAACAAGCCGATTCCGTACTCACCGCCTACCAACCTTATATCGCGTTTGAACCAATCGCAGAACACGACGGCTGGGTTTGCCTGCACGGCAAACGTAAATGACCAAACTGCTCACCGCAGTGCTCTTCCTAAGCTTAGTCACTAGCACTGCTTGGCTGAGCCGGCACGTTTGGCTGGCGAACCCAAGCGCTTACCAGGCCAGCAGCACCGTGCTAGCCAAGCTTGGGCAAGCAGCACTGACGGCTAGCCGTCCAGAGCTGATCACCATTGCCAGCCATGCCAAGCTCGCCAATCACGATCACAGCCAATACAACATCCACGGACAACTCTATAACCCGCTCGATGTACCGCTCACAGCTCCAACTATCGTCTTCACGCAAGTTGACCGCGACAACCAACAAATTACCCAGCAACACTACCCCGCCAGCAGCTGGCTGCAAGGCAACAGCAATGGCAACACCATCCCCGCGCAAGGTTTTGTTGATTTCGTCTTACCGGTAAAAGAGTGGCCAGCCAGCAGTTGGGGCTATCAAATCAGTCTAGTTGATCCCTCTTAACAAGCACGCATAGCAAGCCTCATGCGCAGTCGCGGGGCTGATATACGCCTTAGTCGCCCCACATTAAAAAAATTGTGTTTTTTTTACACATTTTTTAATGTCTCGCAGCCACAAGGGTTTGCTTAATTTCTATACAAGTTGTCCACAAGCTATACAACTTATTCAGTGGATAAAATGCTTTATTCCACCAGATGAAATCATTAAACTGCGCGACCCTTTTTTGCTAGTACCGCAATGGCCGCCAGCGTGACCCTCAAGACCATAAAAATTGGGCAGTGGACACTCAGCAACAACCTCGTGTTGTCGCCGATGGCTGGTATCACCGACAAACCTTTTCGCCTACTTTGCCGCGAATACGGCGCCGGACTAGCCGTGGCAGAAATGACCTCTGCCAATCCAGCATTACGCAACACTGAAAAGTCTCGTCTACGCCTTGATCACAAGGGTGAGCCCGAGCCACGCATGGTGCAGATTGCTGGCAGCGACCCGCAATGGATGGCCGACGCAGCGCGCTACAACGTTGATAACGGTGCCCAAATCATCGACATCAATATGGGCTGCCCAGCTAAAAAGGTCTGCAACAAAGCCGCCGGTTCGGCATTACTCGCAGACGAAAAGCTGGTCGGTGAGATTCTCGACGCCGTAGTGAACGCCGTTGATGTACCCGTTACCCTCAAATTCCGTACTGGCGTCAGCCCAGAGCAACGCAACGCGCTGCGCATTGCCCAAATTGCCGAAGCCGCAGGTATTCAAAGCTTGGCTTTACATGGCCGCACCCGTGCAGACGCTTATAAAGGCGACGCCGAATACGAAAACATTGCCGCGGTAAAAGCCGCCGTCTCTATTCCGCTTTTTGCCAATGGCGATATCACCACGCCAGAAAAAGCCGCCCAAGTCTTAAAAAGCACCCAAGCCGATGGGCTTTATATTGGCCGCGGCGCGCAGGGCCAACCATGGCTATTTCAGCAAATAGCACATTACCTGAATACTGGTGAGCAGCTCGCTGCCCCCACCCTCGTAGAGCAACAAGCACTGGCGCTGAAGCACCTTAAAGCGCTTTACGAGTTTTACGGTGAAGGCAAAGGCCTTCGTATTGCCCGTAAACACCTTGGCTGGTACAGCCAAAACCTCTGCCAAGCCCTCGCGACGGCAGACCAGCAAACCGCAGCCAACTTCCGTCAAGAAGTCTTTGCCGCGGAATGCGCAGACCAACAATGGCAAATCACCCAACGTTGGTACCAACAGCTCCAAGAAGCTGAACAGCAAACCACAAAACAAGCAGCCCCCTCACAGCTCGCTGCCTAGCCCTAGAAGAAGACCATGTCCGACACCCAGCTCCACAACGGCAAACCCCTAAGTCACCACGTTACTGACAGCTTAGAAACCTATTTCAACACCCTAGAAAATACCGCTCCTATCGAGCTATATGACCTTGTATTAAAAGAAGTAGAAAAACCGCTGCTCGAAAAAGTCATGCAAGAGACCCGTGGCAACCAGTCCAAAGCCTCTATTTGGCTTGGCATTAGCCGCAGCACCCTGCGCAAAAAACTGGCCGAACACGGTCTTGCCTAAATCGTTATTAAAAACACCTGCTCCAACCTTTAAGTAAGAGACTAGCTGAATGCCATCGCTTTCTGACGAACTGGCCAACGCCTATAGTGCGCCTAACCAACTTCCACTACGCCCGGTTCGCCGTGCTCTAATTTCTGTTTCTGACAAAACCGGCATTGCCGATTTTGCCAAAGCGCTGCACGACCGAGGCGTTGCCCTGCTGTCTACTGGTGGCACCGCCAAGCTGATTGCCGACGCCGGCCTGCCAGTGACCGAAGTCTCCGAGCATACCGGCTTCCCAGAAATGATGGACGGCCGTGTAAAAACGCTGCACCCGAAAATTCACGGTGGTGTTCTGGGCCGTCGCGGCCAGGACGACAGCGTCATGGAAGAGCACGGCATCAACCCTATCGACCTGGTGGTGGTGAACCTCTACCCGTTTGCAGAAACTGTCGCTAAGCCAGATTGTCACCTGCCACTGGCCATTGAAAACATCGACATCGGCGGCCCGACCATGGTGCGCTCTGCGGCGAAGAACCACGCCTACGTTGGCATCGTGGTGAACGCTTCTGACTACAGCATGGTGCTGAACGACCTGAACAAGGTTAACGGCCTGAGCTACAAAACCCGTTTTGCACTGGCACTGAAAGCGTTCGAGCACACCTCAAGCTACGACGGCATGATCGCCAACTACCTGGGTACCATCGACCAGTCTGCTGACGAACTGAGCACTGATAACCGTCTGGCATTCCCGCAGACCTTCAACAGCCAGTTCCACAAAGTTCAGGAAATGCGTTACGGCGAAAACCCGCATCAGAAAGCGGCGTTTTACGTTGAAGCCAACCCTGCGGAAGCGTCCATCGCAACAGCGAAACAGATTCAGGGAAAATAACTGTCTTATAACAACGTGGCT
>JAPPPA010000230.1 GCA_028817755.1 Gammaproteobacteria bacterium
CGCATTCCCACACCGCCTTAACGCGTACGTCACCGACTCCCTACGCTGTACCTTTGCCGCGCTCGCTACACCAGGCCGCGACATTCGTTTCGACCTAGGCCGCATTGATGGCTATCGCAACTTCTGCAACAAAATTTGGAACGCCTCACGCTACGTATTAATGCAATGCGAAGGCCAAGACTGCAATGCAGATGACGTAGAGCTTTCTACCGCCGACAACTGGATTATTAGCCGCCTGCAACAAGCCGAAGCCGAAGTGCACCGTAACTTTGGTGATTACCGCTTCGATTTGGCCGCTAAGACCTGCTACGAGTTTGTTTGGAACGAATACTGTGATTGGTACTTAGAACTAACTAAAGCCGTTCTGCAAAACGACAACGCCTCTGAAGCCGCTAAAGCAGGTACACGCCGCACCTTGGTGCGCGTACTAGAAGCCACGTTACGTATGTTGCACCCGCTGATGCCGTTTATCACCGAATCCATTTGGCAGACGGTTGCACCCTTGGCCCAAGGCACGGCGATTCAAGACGGCGACACCATCATGCTTCAAGCATGGCCGCAAGCTGATGACAGCAAAGTGAATGCTGAAGCCGAAGCCGAAATTGAATGGGTAAAAGCCTTTATTCTCGGCCTACGTCAGATCCGCGGCGAAATGGATATTGCGCCGAGCAAGCCACTACCGCTACTGATTGAAAATGCTAGCATCGAAGACCAAGCGCGGTTGACCTTGCATCGTGGTTTATTGGACAAGCTAGCCAAGGTAGAAAGCATCACCTTGTTAGACAATGGCGACGAAGCACCTCAGTCAGCTGTTGCGCTACTAGGCCAAATGAAAATTTTGGTACCAATGGCCGGCCTGATTGATGTGGCCGCAGAAGTTGAGCGACTCACGAAGCAATTAGAAAAAGCTGAAAAACTGGCTCAACAAAAACGCGGCAAGCTTGGCAATGAAAAGTTTGTCGCTAATGCGCCAGCTGACGTGGTGGCAAAAGAGAAAGGCATTCTTGCGGATGCCGAACAAACCATTGCTCAACTAAACGAGCAAATTGCACAGCTGCAAACACTTAGCTAGCAGCTAATTTCTGGCTTGGTGATAACTGTTGTGCTGCAAAGAACAGGAAGTTTATGCAGTGCTAAATAAGGGATCACAATGAAACGTACTAACCTGCGCAAGTTACGCCTAGGTTTATCCATTTGCTTAGCCAGCTTTGCGCTAGGGCATGGCGCGCTTGCCAACGCCGGCGATTGGGAAAGCAGTTTTGAACCAGAACTAACCTGGTATCCAAACGAAAACCCAGATGCCCGCGTGCCGGAATCCAATTACGAAAGCAACCTCTCTGCGGCCGTTACAGTTGGTCGCAGCTGGTCTAGCCGTTATCACCTATTTGATTTAAACCTGTTTGCGCGCGAAGACCAACAAGACGAAAACCGCAGTCACGTAGACGTGCGAGAAGCACTGCTAACACTGGTGTTTAACAGCGTTGAAGTACAAGCCGGTGTTGGCCGTGTATTTTGGGGGGTCACCGAGGCCGCGCACGTTGTAGACGTTATCAACCAAGATGACTTCGTTGAAAACGTAGATGGCGAAGACAAGCTTGGCCAGCCCATGGTCGCCCTTAAGTGGTATAGCCCTTTCGGCGACTTTTCTGCGTATGCATTACCCGGTTTTCGAAGCCGCGCATTTAATGCGGATGATGCTCGTCCCTCATTGCCAATTGATGTTCATGAAGAAGATGAGCAATTTGAAGCGAGCGATCGTAAAAAGCATGTCGACTACGCTTTTCGCTGGAAGCACTATTTTGGTCCTGTCGATTTTGGCCTAAGTTGGTTTAAAGGTACCGCTCGGGCGCCACGCATCGTGCCTTGCTATAGAAGCGGCACCACACGTGCCGACGCTGACGGAAGTAGTGATAGCACTCCCAACTGTGACCTAGCATCAGGGATACCAGACGCACCTGCACCTTTGCTTGTTACACTTAACGACACGTTGGCGCTACTAGGTGTTGGAACAAGTTCAGACGAGCAAGCCGCTCAGATCGAGGAAGAAATTCGTAGTGAAATCAGCCTCATTCCTCACTACGACCTCTCAGAACAAATTGGCCTAGACGTGCAATACACTGTCGGCCCTGCCGCGTTTAAGGTTGAAGCTG
>JAPPPA010000047.1 GCA_028817755.1 Gammaproteobacteria bacterium
GCACAAACGCTCGCCTAATAGCGGATTAGCCCTAGTCCGCTTTACGGCCTAGGAGTGCCCCAAGGCCACCTTCCATCTTTTTTGCGACAGACTTCGCTGCATCTTCAAAGACCTGCCCAGCCATTTGGTCGCGGATTGCGTCGTTAAAACCATCACGTACATTCTCGCGAAACTTCGGCAGTAGGGTGTCGCCTGAGTCGATTGCGCCATTTTTCACTTGAGTGCGAAATTCTGGCAGTACTTCTTCTTGTAGCCACGCTTTAACTTTTGGAATCACCATGCGCTGCGCTACTACAGCCAGAATAGCCAGTGTGATGACGCTAGAGAGGAGGGCGGTAATAAGAATGCTAAGTGCGCTGGCCATTTTTCTTTCCTGTACTTTTAATGAGCTCATTATAGCGTTGCTGGCGGCGCTTATTGAGAAAGCTAGTAGCTCCCTTAATTGCGTGTTAGATTGCCTACATGGCAAAACGTGAAGACGTTAATGTTGAACTTACCGTAGTCGTCGACTTTGGTGAGGAGTATGGACAGGTCACCTTGGTGGAAGACTTGGAAATGCCGTTTGTAGAAGCGGCATTAAAAGTGCGCCACGGCGGGGCAAGCATGCTTTACGGTGCCATTATCAAGGCCGCTAGTCTGCGGCCTTCTATGCTGATGGATGTTTTTCAGGTGCCTACGCGGGTACTGAAGTCGGATAACTCCAAAGCCTCCGCCGATTCAGGCAAAAAGAAATCTCGTAAAAAGAAATAGCTCGTTCAGGCTTACCACAAGCGTAATGTTGGCGGCGCGGCTATAATCTGCCGCAAATCACATACGTAATAGTTATGACTACTCATTTTTCGCGTGAAGCTCGCCGCCAAACCGTTGGTGTAAAGGTGGGGGATGTTGTTATCGGTGGCGCTGCGCCGGTTGTTGTTCAGTCAATGACAAATACCGACACTGCAGACCTGGCCGCAACAACTCAGCAGGTGTTTGACCTGTGGCAAGCAGGCTCCGAGCTAGTGCGCATCACGGTGAATAACCTTGAAGCGGCTAAGCAAGTGCCGCATTTACGTGATCGTCTTGATGCGCTCGGCTGTGATGTACCTTTAATTGGTGATTTCCACTTCAATGGCCATAAGCTTTTAACCGAAGTGCCTGCCTGCGCGGAAGCCTTGGCGAAATTGCGTATTAACCCAGGCAATGTGGGTAAAGGCAGTAAGCGCGATAGTCAGTTTGCGACCATGATCGAAGTGGCCTGCAAGTACAACAAGCCAGTACGCATTGGTGTCAATGCAGGCAGCTTGGACGCAGCGTTGTTAACCAAATTGATGGATGACAATGCCAAGCTAGCCAAGCCTTTGGATGCAAAAGTTATCTTTCGTGAGGCTATGGTGCGTTCGGCGCTCGATAGTGCAGAGGCCGCCCGCAGCATTGGTTTGCCGCAAGAAAAAATTATCTTGTCGGTGAAAATGAGTGACGTGCAAGAAGTCATCGCCGTATACGAAGAATTAGCATCTCGTAGCAATTACGCACTGCATGTTGGCCTAACTGAGGCTGGCATGGGCAGTAAAGGTATTGTTGCTTCGAGTGCTGCTTTAGGCGTGCTCTTGCAGCAGGGTATTGGCGACACTATTCGTATTTCGTTAACGCCAGAGCCTGGCGGTTCTCGTACTCAAGAAGTGGTTGTTGCTCAAGAGTTGCTACAAACCATGGGCTTCCGTTCGTTTTCTCCGTTAGTGACGGCGTGCCCCGGCTGTGGCCGTACTACGAGTACGTTCTTCCAAGAGCTAGCACAGGATATTCAGGCTTATATTCGCCGAGAGATGCCTAACTGGCGCATGCAGTATCCGGGGGTTGAGGATATGAGCGTTGCGGTAATGGGCTGTGTAGTAAACGGTCCAGGCGAAAGTAAGATGGCTAATATTGGCATTAGCCTACCAGGTACGGGCGAGCGCCCGGTTGCGCCGGTTTATGAAGACGGCGAGAAAACCGTAACCTTAAAAGGTGCGCATATTGCTGAAGAGTTCCAAGAAATTGTCGAAGCCTATATTCAGCGGAATTACGGCACGGCATAGCGCGTTTCAGTTAGCCATAAAAAAGCCGAAGTCTATGCTTCGGCTTTTTTGTGTCTGCTACCCCTAGAGAGGCTAGGTAGGGTAGAAGT
>JAPPPA010000301.1:0-7534 GCA_028817755.1 Gammaproteobacteria bacterium
CTACACGCCGTCTATGCTTATGGGTGCTCAGTTTGTAGAAACGCTAGAAGGCTCGGAGACGATTAGCATCAGCTAATCTCTCGCGCCTAGCGCGCTATGGCATTGCTCAGCACTAAGGCCAGCATTATTCCGCGACTGCTTGTAATAACAGCAGCCGCGTTAGTGCTGGCTAGCTTTGCCGCGCGTCTTGGCATTTATCTAGCGCATACCGATTTCTTTGCCGGTATTAGCGCGGCGGAATTTTCCACCTCAGCTTTACGCGGTTTGCGTTATGACATCGCGGCGATTGCGCTCACTTGTTTGCCGCCGTTGCTGCTTATGCTGCTGCCAGGCAATGCATGGCCGTTGCGTTACGTGCGTAATCTTGGCTTTGTACTGTTTGCCGTCGCCGTTGCGGCGACTTTGTTATTCGGTATTGCCAGTACGCAGTTTTTTGCCTTCTTCTACCGCCACCTTGGGGTAGAAGTAAAAGCCGTTATTTCCGACTTCGACTTTATTCTGCAAATGGCGCTAGAGCAGAATTTACCGGCGTTGTTGGCGGTGCTTTGCGGCCTAGCCGTGACCTTTATTGTCGGCTATCGCGTTATTCCTAAACTGCCCGCGCCTGCTTATGGAGTCGGTGGTTATGCGGCTCGTTTAGGGTTACTGTTGTTGGTGAGCTATTTCACCTTATGGGGTGGCCCCGCGCGCCAATGGGTAGATGAAAAACATGCCTTTGCAGCGCAAGACCTAAGGCTTGGCCCTTTAGTGCAAAACCCGGCTTTTGCCGCGTTTAATAACCTGTTCTTTCCGCAATCAATTGCGGCTGCGCAGCAGGGTATTAATAGCGATGTAGAAGATGCGGGGTTGCCAGAAAACAACGCTTTGGGGCAAAGCTTGTTAACGGACATCACCATCGAAAACCCAAATGTTGTCATGGTGGTGTTAGAGAGTTGGACGCCGGGTTTTATTGGCAGTTTTGGCGCCGAGCAAACCGCTACGCCGAACTTTGATCGAATCGTGGCCAACGGTCTGCGCTATCAGCAGATGTACGCCAATGGCCCCATCAGTATTTACGGCTTACAAGCGCTACTGACGGGCGTTCCGCACTTGCCGGGCATGCCGCTGATGGGTTTTGGCGGTGTAGAAACCTTAGCAATTAAAGGCATTGCCGAACGCGCAACAGAGCATGGCTATCAAACGCTCTGGGCGCAAGCGCCTCGGCGCGCTTCATTCAATATGGACCGCCTTGCCCAGCGTTGGGGTTTTACAACCATCGGCGGCAAGGAAGATTTCCACACGCCAAGTGACTGGGTAAAAACGCCATTCGGTTGGGACTGGCCGCTCTACGAATACGCCTTGACGCAATTCAATGGTTTGGCTAATCAAGGCCCATTCTTTGCCACCTTATATACCGGCGTTACCCATGTGCCGTATGTGCAAGTGCCGGAGGCGCATCAACGTCGCCCGCATAATCCGGATGGCGTGGATGGTTATATCAACACCTTAAGCCGAGCAGATTGGGCCTTAGGAAAGTTTTGGCAACAAGCACAGCAAACCGCTTGGCACAAAAATACGGTGTATGTTTTTGTCGCCGATCATGTCGTGCCTAAAGACATGCCAGACAAGTCTGTAAAAGGCCGTTACCGCATTCCGTTTGCGATTGTTGGGCCGGGCATTACGGCGGGAGATAGCCAGCAAATCGCCTCACAAGTCGATGTGTTGCCTACGGCATTAAGTTTGATGGGTGCCTATGCGCCATCAACGCCGCCAGCTAGCACGCTAGTGAGCGATGGGGCGATGAACTATTGGATTAGCTCCGATGTCGTATTAGGTAAATATCGGCAGAAACCGGTGTTTACCGTTGAAGGCCAAAACAGCGGTGGCACAGTTTCGCCTGCGTTAGAACAAGCCTTCTTGCAACGCCAAGCGGCGATCTATCGGCGTTACTTGGCGCTGCAATAGTCCGTACACGCTGGCTAAATGCCGCCTAAAAAGCCTGCTATTCCGTTAAGCTAAACACTTGGTTACACAGCACTTATATCCTCGACTCATGCGGTTACTTCTTTCCGTTCTTATTGCCGGCGTACTGGCCAGTTGCGCGCTACATGGCAAACCTCTTTCTAGTGAGCCAACCGAAGCCGGTTTTGCCGCGTGGGTAAAAGACTTTCGTAAGCAAGCCAAGCGCGATGGCGTTTCAAAGCAAATCCTCAACACCGCGTTTAGCAATGTGCAGCTAAATCAGGATGTGTTGAAGCGTGATGCTTACCAGCCGGAGTTTGTGAAACCGGTGTGGGCGTATTTAGACACGGCCGTGTCTAGCACGCGGGTAAAAAACGGCCGTAGTAAATACCAACAACATCGTGCCTTGCTGGAAAAAGTGGCGGCGGAATACCAAGTGGCACCGAGTTTATTGGTGGCTATTTGGGGTCTAGAAACCGCTTACGGCGCCACCTTCGGCGGCTTTAATGTGGTCGAATCCTTAGCTACCTTGGGCTACGCCGGTCGCCGCGCTGCGTTTTGGGAGCAACAACTGCTCGCCGCGCTACAAATTATTGATAACGGCGACATTGCCGCTTCGCAAATGATCGGTTCTTGGGCGGGTGCGATGGGCCATACCCAATTTATGCCCACCAGCTTCCAAGAGCGCGCGGTGGACTATGACGGTGACGGCCGCCGCGATATTTGGGGCTCGTTTGGCGATGTATTCGCCTCTACCGCCAATTTTATGCAGCGTGCCAAATGGCAAAACGGCGAAAGCTGGGGCGCACCGGTACAGCTGCCACGTAATTTTGACTGGGCGCTGGCCGATAGCTCGGTAAAAAAATCTGTCGCAGACTGGCGAGCGTTGGGTGTGAAAGGACTCAGTGGCCGCGCCTTGCCGCAAACGGCTGGTGAAGCCTCTATTTTGTTGCCTGCCGGCCATCGCGGCCCCGCGTTTATTGTGTTGCCTAACTTTAACGCCATTAAGCGTTACAACAACTCCACAGCCTATGCGCTGGCGATTGGTTTGTTGAGCGACCGCGTTGCTGGTGCCTCGGCCCAAGCCTTAAATTGGCCAAAAAATGCTGTGCCGCTGAACCGGGCCCAATACAAAGAAATGCAAACCTTGCTGACCCAACAGGGGTTCGACACCAAGGGTATCGACGGCATTTTTGGTGCCAATAGTCGCAAAGCTTTACGCGCTTGGCAGCTCCAAACAGGCATCGTGCCAGACGCCTTTGCCACCATGCAGCAGCTTGAGCGTTTGCGCCAAACCCGTTAGGTCATGAGTGAACTGGTGTTTCTACTCGGGCTGGCTTTGTTCGGGTACTACCTATGGGACAGCCGCGGTGTGGACGAGCTAGCCACCCAAACCGCGCGCCAAGCTTGTCAGCAGCGTCACCTGCAGTTTTTAGACTTCTCGGTAGAAAAACAAAGTACGCGTTTAGTGCTTGCCACCGGCGGCCAACCGCAATGGCGGCGCGATTATTGCTTTGAATTTCATGTGGGCAGCGACGTAAGTGAACCGGAGCGCTACGGCGCCAGAATGACACTGATCGGCAAGCGCCCAACACAAATTGAATTTGACCCGCACCCCGTGCCAGACGAACACATTCAATACGTAGAAGGCCCAGGCCGTTGTATGCGCGGGTAGAATGCCGCCCGCGGCTACGCAAATGAACAATAGAGAGCAATCAGATGAAACAAGTAGAAAACGCCTTTGAACACCTGCTATTTGCCAGCCGCTGGCTGCTAGCGCCGGTTTATCTTGGCCTAGTCGGTGCGCTGATTGCCTTGCTCTACAAATTTGGTAAACAAGTGTGGGGCATCTTCTCGCAGCTCACTACCGCCACCGACGCCGAAATCATCATCGGTGTGTTATCCATGGTCGATGTCGCCCTCGTCATGAGCCTGCTGATCATCATTATCTTTAGCAGCTACGAAAACTTCGTCTCAAAAATGGACGACCTGCACGACCACAGCGACCGCCCAGAATGGATGGGCCATATCGGCTTCACCGACCTAAAGATCAAACTGATCGGCTCCATCGTTGCGATTTCAGGTATCGAGCTTCTAAAAGCCTTTATGAACGTAGACAACCTAACCGACCGCCACATGGCGTGGATGGTAGGTATTCATATGACCTTTGTGATTTCCGGGGTGCTCTACGCTGTAATGGACAAGCTCAGCGCTAAGAAGTAACAGACTTTTCGTTCGCTCTAAGCTCTGTGATAAACGCTCCGTTCGCCCTGAGCCTGTCGAAGGGTGAACCAGCCAAGCTAACAAAACACGGTAACCCTAGGCTTCGACGGGCTCAGCCCGAGCGGTGCTTCAACATCGCCGGTAAAAGCTGACGCATAAAGCCCAGCTGGCTACGGATTGAACCACTGTACTTAGGCAACTTGTCTTGCATATCTTCCACCCGGCGGTGGTAGAACATATGTAACGCCGGTGCAGGAATCGCATTTGCATCCGTGAATGTTTCTGCGGGAATAAACACCATCGCCGGTAGCCCCGGAATCTTCATCTTCTCAACCACCGGTTTACCGCAGGCTTTGCACTTTCCGCGCGGTAATGCGGTAGCCGGGTCGCCAAACTTAACGAACTCAATCTTCTCGTCTGGTATCGCTACATCATCCGCGTAGAAAATCGCCACGTCGGCATAAGGCGCCTGATTAAACTCCTGACAAATCAAACAATGGCAATAACCGCGACTAATCGCCTTGCCGGTGATGTTTAGCTTGGCTTCGCCGCACTGACATTGGCTTTCAATATTCATAGGTTCGTCCTGTGGTTGCCGCTTGGCGGTGCTAAACGCGGTGAGTGCCTGTATGTCTTTTTCGCCCTCGGCTTCTGCCAATGCGCGACGGCGTTCGGCAAACTGCTCATATTCGGCTTCCGCGTGTTGTTGTGCTTGCTGGCGAGATCGCTTGCCTGCGTTTGGCAGAAGGTCGCGTTCATTAAACGTTAAAAACCCGTCTAACTTTTCTTCCCAATCTTTCAGAAAAACCTGCTTGCGGCGTAAGGCCTGGTCTTCGGCGTAATCTAACCACATAGTCACAATGCGGTTGAGCTCGCTGATTTCATCTGAGTTTAAATAATTCTTAGCAGTACCGACGTCGGTTTTAGTTACGCGCCTACCTTTCCATGACGTTAAACCCATATTGGGCTGTTCAGAATCGGCTCGCTGCAAAATAAGCTCGGGCGCGGTTTTGCCATGCACGCTGTAGTGCAGTTTGTTTTGAATGGTTTGAAAGAATTGGGTCGTAGATTTAAGGCTGGGCTCGTAATCGGCAGCTAAGGCAAAAATTTCCCTTACCCGTAAATACATACGCCGCTCGCTGGCGCGAATATCTCTAACGTGGTCAAGCAGCTCATCAAAATAATCGGGTGCCGCGGCATCACTAACAGGCGGATTCTTCAGGCGCTCGTCGTCCATCACAAAGCCTTTAAGCAAATACTCGCGTAAACGCTCTGTCGCCCAGCGGCGGAATTGTGTGCCGCGGGTAGAGCGCACGCGGTAGCCCACGGCAATAATGGCGTCTAGGTTGTAATGTTCTATGGTACGAGAAACTTCCCGATCACCTTCTATTCGAACTATCCGGAATTTCCGGATAGTTGCTTCTGGTTCTAGCTCTTGCTCAGCGTAAAGGTTCTGCAAGTGCTCATTTATGGTACGAACATCTTTTCCATACAGCTCAGCCATCAGTGCTTGTGATAACCACAAGGACTCATCCTCAAAGCGGCAATCCACACGGGTTTGGCCGTCTTCGGTTTGGTAAATCAGCAGTTCGCCGGTAGGGATTGAGTCCGTCATAAGTGCTTCAGGTATTAGTGGTCGCGTGCCAGCTCAGATAATAGGTTTTTCTTAATCAGCTCATACACCGACTGCATTAAGTCCTCGGCAAATTCTGGGTGTGCCAAGTATTCGGTGGCCAAACCTTTTTGTGCTTGCATGCTGGCAATCACGGCAGACTGAGTGGCGGCGGGCAAGTCGCCAAGCTTCACTTGTTCCCAATTGTTATTCCGTATTTGGTCCATCACCGCGTTGTTTTCGGTCACTTTTTGGGTCACGGCCATCAAAAAGCTCACGCGGTCTTTATCGGTGTAATTCTCACCCGCAAACATTTCATTCAGCCGTGCCAAGATTTCCGTTAGCGGTTCGTATTTTTGCTCGGCGGGTTTATGCGTGCCGCTAGCGGTAATGCCGGTGATGTCGTAGCTGGCACAGTCTTCGGCCACAATCAAATCTTGCTGGCGTTTGAATTTAAGCTTGTAATGCGTCATTACAACATCGTTTAAATCGATGTTTTCTTGGAGGACTTCTTCACGCAGCATGGGGTGTAAAAGCCCGGCGTAAACATTGAGCTTTTCTAGCTCCTCGTCGTTAAAGTCCACTAGCTGAGAAATAAACTCATAAAAACGCACAAAGGAAATCAGGTTGGCCTTAAAGGTATCCAACACATCTTTCTTTTCTTTGGCGTCGGCTAGGCTTTTCTCGGCGTTGCTAATCAGTATCTCGTTACCGCTTTGTTGTGCAGCATCCAATACCTTTTTGGCATCTTGCAGGGTGGCGGCTACATCGCGATAACGTTGGCGGTAGCGGTCTACCGCAGGTTGAAATGGCCCCGTGGGCATTTCTTTAACTTTAGGGTCAAAGTAAGCCGCCGCTGCCTGTTCTACTTCGCTCCATTGGTAAATCCGCTCTTTAGCCAGCTCATCCATAATCTCGTACACCAAATTCGGGTCACTAGGCTCGGCTAACTCGGCGGTTTGGTAGTAGGTGCGGAAGATTGCTAATGCGTCTGCTGGCTCGTTCCCAAAATCCAGCACATAGGTACTGTCTTTGCCGGGATAGGTGCGGTTTAAGCGCGACAGGGTTTGAATGCAGTCCACGCCGCCCAGTTTTTTGTCCACATACATGGCCACCAGCTTGGGCTGGTCAAAACCGGTTTGGAATTTATTGGCCACAATCATCACTTGATACTCAGGTGTATCAAATGCCTTGCGCATATCTCGGCCTTTCAGGCCGGGGTTCATATTGGTTTCAGTGAATGGGTCTGGACTATGGTCTAAATCAATCACTTCGCCCGAAAACGCCACCATGGGGTTTACATTGTTATAACCCTGCTCGGCGGCGTATTTTTGCAGCGCCAAGTGATAACGCACGGCCTCTTGGCGGCTGCCGGTCACAATCATGGCTTTGGCTTCGCCATTCAATAAGTGAGCAACGTTTTTACGGAAGTGCTCCACAATCACCTGCACCTTTTGCGAGATATTGTGTGGGTGCAAACGCAGCCATTTAGCCACGGCGGTAGCAGCGCGTTTACTGTCTACCTCATCAGCCGCCGTCGGGTTGTTGTGAGCCAGCTTATAGGCCGTGTCGTAACTGCTGTAGTTTTTCAGCACATCCAGAATAAAGCCTTCCTCAATCGCTTGGCGCATGCGGTACACATGGAAAGGTTCGGGTTTTTCGCCATCGCCAGCCTTGCGGCCGAATAGCTCCAAGGTTTTGCCTTTGTGCGTGGCGGGAAAGGCGTAGTAGCTGATATTGGCGTTGCCAGCACGGGCG
>JAPPPA010000301.1:7544-9649 GCA_028817755.1 Gammaproteobacteria bacterium
TGCGGGCAGTAGCGCCCGTATGGGAGCTGTGCGCTTCGTCAGCAAGCACGGCAAAACGGCGGTCTTTTAAACCGGTGGCCGATTGAATGGCTTCTAATACATGCGGAAAGGTTTGAATGGTCACAATGATGATGGGTGTTGCGGCTAACAGCGCCTCGGCCAGTTGGGCACTTTTACTGCCAGCGGCCTTCTCATCACGACTAATTCGGCAAACCACACCATCGGCATGTTCAAACTGATAAATGGTGTCTTGCAGTTGCGAGTCCAACACCGTGCGGTCGGTAATCACAATCACCGAATCGTAAAAGCTACTGCCATCGGGTTGGCTAAGCGCAGAAAGCTGGTGCGCCAACCAGGCAATGGAATTGGATTTGCCGGAACCGGCCGAATGCTGAATTAAATATTTCTGCCCCGGCCCTTCGGCTTGTGTGGCCGCTAACAGTGACGTCACCGCATGCCATTGGTGGTAGCGTGGAAAAATCAGCGTTTCTTTTTTCTGCTTAATGCCTTGGGCATCTTCTTTTTCTTCCCCCTGCAAATGCAGATAGCGGCCCAACAGGTTTAACCACACATCGGGCTGCAAAATTTCTTGCCACAAATAGGCCGTGGCGTTTTGGTCGGCCGCGTCTGTGGGCGGTGCATCATTGCCCGCCGCACCATCAGCGCGGCCGCGGTTAAAGGGTAAAAAGAAGGTATCGGCACCCGCCAACTTAGTGGTCATGGCCACTTCATTTTGGCTGGCGGCAAAATGCACCAGCGCGCCGCGCTTAAAGGTCAGCAGCGGTTCGGCTTTGCGGGTTTGTTTGTCTTTGGGCGGCCGGTCAAAGCGGTATTGGTTTTTGGCGTTATCCAGCGCCTGTTTAAACTCGCTTTTTAGTTCCAACGTGGCCACCGGCAAGCCGTTTACAAACAGCACCAAATCAATGCGGCCTTGGTAGCCGTGCGGGCTGTAAATTAACTCCGGCACCACGCGCAGGCGGTTGGCTTGGTAAGCCGCCAAGGTATCTGGGTTTAAATCGCTATCCGGCTTAAAAGTGCACAGGTTTATCCGTACGCCACGGTCTTTTAACGGCTGGCGAATCGCCTGCAAGGTGCCTTTGCGTTCTTGCTGGCGTACCACTGCATCGCATAGCGCCTCTACCGCATTATCGCCGTAATGCTCACAGTATTTATCCCAAGCCTGCGGCTGGGTTTGCTGCACATAGCTCAGCAAATCTTCCCGGTACAAAGCCCGCTCGCGGTCATACAACTCCGACTTGCCCAGCAACCAGCCCTGCTGAACCAGTTGCTCAATAATATGGTTTTGAAAGGCTAATTCGCGGGCATCGGCCATGGTTTGTCTCGTTTATTGTTGTTGTGTGTTGGCGGGCGGCTGCCAGCCGCGAACGTCTATTTTTCCGGTTACTGCAGCGGAAATTAGGGCTGAGCGGCGCTCTTTAAGGAACGTGATCTGTTGATTAGATTTTTGACTCAAGGAGGCGAGCTTCTCGTCTTGGGTTTCTACGAAGCGAATGATTTCCTGTTGCTCATCCCTCGGCGGCACCGGCACTGGAAAGCGTGTTATTTCATCACACGTTATTGCTGCTTTAGTGCTGCCACCATCGCTCGACTCGAAACGAATCCGTCCGTATTGCGACTTTAGATACCAGTATAAGAAATCAGAATTAAGGTCTTCGCGTGAGATCTGAATGCTGGCTACATGCTGGTTGATGGTAGCCCCCATCCGCATACGAGCAACCATTCCCCGCGTTTTTCCTTGACCAGTTATCGCCATCAGAAGCGAGCCGTTTTCCACCCATGGCAGATGGCATTCTTTGACAGCTTTGGGGGTTACAAACTGTTCCGCAGAGGCTATATCACCATCATTCACTTTTGAACTATTTAACCAAGGGATGTCGCCGTTTTCCCAATAGTCAGTATGCTCTCTTTTCGGGGTTGAGCCATTTCCAACTTCTGCGTAATAAGTAAGTCGAGAGCTGAGCCAATGCTCCGGTACTTCCCCCAGCCATTCCACGCCGGAGTCTTTCATGGGGGCGTTGGGGTTTAGGCCTTTGGTCACGGCGTGGGAAATAACGGCTTGGCGTTTTTCTTTTAGCAGCTCAATC
>JAPPPA010000075.1 GCA_028817755.1 Gammaproteobacteria bacterium
CCATGAATTGGTTAAAAGCAAACGGCCACTATTTGCTCACGGCTTTCATTAGCTTCGTCTTTATTCAATCACTGTTTTTCAAATTTACCGGTTCGCCTGAAACCGTGTATATCTTTGAAACCAAGTTAGATGCTTGGGCGGCCACCTTAGGCTTTGCTGGTATCTTCGCTCCAGGTGGTATTTTTAGCGCCAAGGTAGTCGGTACAGCTGAACTGATTGCGTCAATTATGTTGATCATCGGTGCCATCGGCCCGCGCTTAGTACAAGGCCTAGGTGCTTTGCTATCAATGGGCGTGATTTCTGGCGCGATCTTCTTCCACTTGTTCACCCCGCTTGGTGTTGCTGTTCAAAACGCTGATGGCAGTAGCGACGGTGGTGGGCTATTCGCAATGGCTTGCGGTGTGTGGGTTGCCAGCGCCATCTTGGTGTGGGCTCGCCGTGAAAACCTGCTTGGCCTAATTGGCCGCTAAGGTTTGATTTAGCAAGGTTAGTCCTTACCGGTTAGACACGACCGGCTAGATATGACTAAGGGCGCTTTATAGCGCCCTTAGTTGTTCTTGGGATGGGGTAAACCACCAGCTATTACTGGTTGGCGCTGAGAATTCGGTTAAGCGGTCTTTAATGCCATCTTCGCTGAGGCCGTACATACGCTGTAGCTGAATCTCTATGCGGCTGAGTTCGCAAGCAAAGGCCACAAAATACAAGCCGTTTGCTTCTACGCCGCCCCAAGGCACACTGCGGCGCCAGATCTTTTGCGCGACGCCATCGACTTTTACATCAGTACGGCTTACATGTGACGTGGCTGGCATGGCATCGCCTTCCAGCTCAATGGAATCGGCTTTAGTGCGGCCGATAATGCCTTCCTGTTCTTTAATGGGAACGGCATTAAAAGCGGGCAGGTTGTGTTGCCACTGCTGGGTCAATACATAACTGCCGCCAGTACCTGTGACGCCTTCGGGAATGCAAGCTGCTTGGTGTTGAGCTTCTTCGGTTTTAGGGTTGGCTGAACCATCCTCAAAGCCAATACGATCACGTGACTGGTGATATTCCACGCCATCAATCTCGCGCTCTAATGTGGCGATGGGTGAGAGCAGGGTGTGGAGCGTCATGCTGGTGTCGAGCACGGCTGAGTGGTCGTCTGCGGCAATCCAAAGCCATAGGTCGGCTTGGGTGCTGTGTGCTGGGCCAATATCACTAAACGGTTTTAGTTCGGGCGGAGCGCTTTGGCCGAGTTTTTGCCAAAGCTCATGGCCGAAGCCGATGACTACGTTGTCTGCTTCTTCTGCCGCTTTAATGGCTGGGCGTAAAGTCTCTGCGCTTACGTTTCCAGTAACGCGGTACTCAAGGTGGCGATGGCAGCGAGCAAATGGCGCAAAGATGGCTGTTTGCGCGTTCATTGTTAAGCGCTCACTTGGGCCGTAAGGCCTGCAATATCGTCAGCGGCTAAATCTTCGCTGTTTTCTGCGCGGCGTTGTTTGTATTCCACAATGCCTTTGTCTAAACCGCGGTCGCCAATGGTAAAGCGATGCGGAATACCGATTAACTCCCATTCGGCGAACATTACGCCTGGACGGATATCGCGGTCGTCGAGTAGGACCTCAACACCAGCAGCGGTTAGGGCGTCATATAGTTCAGCGCATTTGGCGCGCACGGCTTCTGATTTCTTGTAGCCGATAGGGCAGATAACGGCTTGGAATGGCGCAATGGCTTCTGGCCAAAGTATGCCGTTGTTGTCGTTGTTTTGTTCAATGGCTGAGGCTACGACGCGGCTTACACCAATGCCGTAACAACCCATATCCATGGTGGTGTTTTTGCCGTTCTCGTCGAGCACTTTGGCGCCCAAGGCTTCGGCGTATTTCTGGCCGAGTTGGAAAACGTGGCCGACTTCGATACCGCGTTTGATCTCAAGCGTGCCTTGGCCGTCTGGCGAAGGGTCACCTGCGACTACGTTACGAATATCTTGTACGTTGCTTGGCTCGTCGCAGTCGCGACCCCAATTGACGTTCTTCAGGTGGAAGCCGTTTTCGTTAGCGCCACAGATAAAGTTGGCGTTGGCCGCAGCGGCGCGATCAACAATCATTGGTACGTTCAAGCCAACAGGGCCAATAAAGCCAGCATCGCAG
>JAPPPA010000317.1 GCA_028817755.1 Gammaproteobacteria bacterium
GCATATTTGTGAAGTGATCGCCGAATGCCGAGGCACTGATGCCGCCACATTGGCGGAACAAACATCAACCACCGCCACTAAATTCTTCAATTTAAGGGCGTAACAAGCCTAAGCGCTCAACTAGGTAACGCTCAACGACCATACTGAGCATTCCCAAACCCGCGCCGATAGTGCCGCGCACCGTGCCACTGATTTTCGAGCGGCCCTTGCGACGCAGGCTACTCACCGGCACTTCAACCACACGAATGCCGTGTTGTAGCGCTTTAATCTGCATTTCCACCGTCCATTGGTAACGGCTACCACGCATATTTAGCCTTGCCAAGTCATAGGAATGAATAGCCCTAAACGGCCCAACGTCTGTGATGGGCGACCACAGATAACTCACCAACTTACATACCAAAGCGGTACCAACACGCTGCGCCCAAGTCATACTCTTGTCTTGGTAAGACTGCCCCGCCTGCCGCGCGCCAATCACCAATGTGTTTTCATCTAAGGAATCTAGTAGCGCTACAACCTCACTCACCGCCACCGATGCATCACCATCCACAAACACAAAGTAGCCTTTTCCAGAGCTGGCAGAGATAGCCTTTTTACAGGCCCAACCGTAACCCTTACGCTGCTCTTGCACTACCTGAGCACCTGCCGCTAAGGCTTTGGTCACGGTATCGTCTGAGCTGCCGTTATCACCCACAATCACCTCATCTACTAATGGCTTGCCATCACATTGAAGGCCCAGCAAACCACTCACTACCCCAGCGATTGCTTCTGACTCGTTAAGCGCTGGAATTACTGCGGTAACTTTTTGTCTGTTGTACATACACAAGCCCATAAATAATGCCGGTATGACTTCACCCGCCACCTCAAGTTTCCACACAACTCCAGCTGTCCGGTTATTTATCTTTGGTGCGCTCAGCCTTGGCGCATGGATAGCGCTTACCTTGAGCTCGCAATCATTCGGCAGTACAAACCTATGGGATATTTGGCTTTACGTCGGCATCGCCACTGTTATCTGGATAGCCGCCTATCACGCTCAGCCAAACCTATCCAAAACCCAAATCCTGCTGTGGGCCGCCGCATTCAGGCTGGCGGGATTAAGCGCTATCCCGCCGCTTGAAGACGACTTTTATCGATTCTTATGGGACGGGTACGTCAGCGTTAGCGGCCAATCACCCTATGCGTTACCACCGGCAGCTTTCTTTGGAGTCGAGAATCTAAGCGCAAAACTAGAAACCGTTTTAGACGGCATTAATCACCCAGCTATCGCCACGGTATACGGCCCAGTCGTCCAAGCTGTTTTTGCGCTTGCTTATGCCATCGCTCCGGCAGAGTTATGGGCGCTAAAACTCTTACTAGTGTTGGTAGAGCTGGGGTTATTTGTAGCGCTCGCAAAACACCTTTCGGCATCAAAGCTGTTACTGCTTAGCTGGTGCCCGCTGATGGTGTTTTCTACGGCCTTCTCAGCACACACCGAAATCATCGGCATTAGTTTGGCCGTGTGGGCCTATCTACTCGCAAAACAGCAGAAGCCTATATATGCCGCTGCTGTCTTAGCACTAGCTGCCGGGGCCAAACTGTTTGCGTTGATACTGCTGCCCTGGATTTTAGGGCAAACATGGAAGTCGCGGTTTCAGGCCGCCCCTGTATTTGGCATCGTCATCGGCTTACAAGCCCTACCCTTTGCCCTCCTTACCAGCACGATCACTGGAGGCATAGCCGCTTGGATAACTGAAGGCCTAGTTGCCATGGGCCAACACTGGCAATTTAACTCGCCGGCAATACTAACGCTCACACAACTAGTCGGTTTTACAGCTGCAAAAACATTGGCGTTGTTAGTGTTTTTATCTTGGGTTGCTTGGCAGTGGCGCAAACCGGAACCATTACCACCAGCGCATCAACTCTTCGGGTTAATGCTTATTTGCTCGCCAGTAATAAATCCCTGGTACTGGTGCTGGTTATTACCGTTTGCAGCACTACAAAAAAGCCCGTGGCCTTGGGTGGGTAGCGTTACTATGTTCTTGTCCTATGCAACCAGCCAAAACCTCGGGCTTGATGCCCAGCTCGGGCATTACATTCCTAGCTGGATACTTTTATTAGAGTTTGGCGCTATCGCATTGGCTTTATGCTGGGGTAGATACCCAAAGCACCTCCACCCCAATAGAACTTAATAGAGCTCAAGATTGAAGCGCTTGTTTAAGTAGTAAATTAACGCCCGAGAGTCGTTTATACCGACACTGGTTTCCAAGCCATTGCTAGGCTTTTTACACTCCACAACCACTTTGACCAAATCGTTAGCACTGCCCGACTTAAATGGCTTAAGGGTTTTACGCTTTAGCTTCTTCACAGCACCATCAGGCTTTAACAAGCAAAACGTTTTCCCTGCAGACTCAGCCGTACGCCCTTTAAAAACAGCACGACCAGCCTCGTAATAATGATCCACTGGCGCAGGCGCGTAATCGTTATAACCACCGCCAGAACCATCGCCCGTACCGTAGCCACCAGTACCCGAAGCCAAAGCAGCTGAACTCGCAAACAGCATAGACAGCATTAACGCTGAAACCGTGCGGATAGAAAGAAATTGAGAGGAGCGTATTAAGAGAGTTTTAAATGTCATCGTCGCCATACCAATTAAGTTGTGTATGGCTTTTCGAACAGAACAAAAAAAGAATGTTCCACCGACGGTAAAAATGAAACTTGCAGGCCAATTAATAACGGCCTATGGACGCTTTAATTACTGGACTAGGTCCTATTGAATTGAGCTGGTCATTAAGTCGGAAGACTGCAAGGCAAGCTCGGCGCAGGTTTGGCGTTCAAACTCACTTACAGCTTCAGCTTCTTCTAGCGCCTCTGCCAATGTGAGCTTACCTTCTTCATTAAAGCTCAGTGCCGCGCCAGCAAGGCGTACTTCAATCTGCTTTTCAGGGCGCTCGTCTTCAACCGTTTTCGGTTCCATCACTTGAACCTGAACATACCGAACACGCTCATTAGAAAACTCCGGCACGGCCTGCAACCCGCTGGCAATCATGGTGCTTTCTTCATCTGAAAATTCGCGCAAAGAGCCATCACTGTTTAGCACATAGTGCTTCAGCATTTTCACGGCGGCTAGTGGGTTATCAGATTCAATCATGGGGTTAGCGTAGCACTCTGTTGGTTACAGACTATAAATGTGGGCAAATTTAGAGACTTCAAGCCAACCACAGCACTCACAAGCTGCGATATATTCTTGGCCCAGTTCATCACACACGCCAGCGACACCAGCCGTGCAACAAGCAGACTTACTTATCTTTCCCGAGTGGCTATTTACCGCTCACCCTTCTGAAAACTCTCCTTATGGCGAATGCCATAGCGATTACGGCGTTGCCGTAAAAGACGGGCAAATTGTAGCGATTGCGCCTAGCAATGAAATAAAAGCACAGTGGCAGTCAGACAACAGCGAAACACATCCTGGCAAGATATTGCTGCCGGGCTTTGTAAATACGCACTGCCACTCCGCCATGACGCTACTGCGCGGCATCGCTAATGACCTCCCCCTCATGGAATGGCTAGAAGGCCACATTTGGCCGGCAGAAGGCACACATGTAAACAAGCAGTTTGTGTATGACGGCACACTGCTCGCGGCAGCAGAAATGCTTCGCTGCGGCACCACATGCTTTAACGATATGTACTTCTTTCCTGAAGCCACACTTAAAGCTGGACTCCAAGCCGGCATGCGCACCAGCGCCGGTATTATCGCTATCGATTTTCCTAGCGCTTACGCACAAAGTCCGCGGGAGTATCTCGACAAAGGCTTGGACACACTAAGCCGCTATAAAGACAAGCCAAACGCGAAGATGATGCTCGCTCCGCATGCGCCTTACACGGTTGGCGATGAGTTGTTTGCCGAGATTGCAGCGCTCAGCACCGAGCATGATTTAGGCATTCACGTACATTTACATGAAACCGCCTTCGAAGTTGCCAGCGCCGTGGACCAAAACGGCAAGCGCCCATTTCAACGGCTACTAGATCTCGGCGTGCTCAACAGCAAAACATTAGCTGTACACATGACACAGCTCACTGATGATGAAATTCAACAATGTAGCGACTTGGGCGTTAATGTCGCCCACTGTCCAGAAAGCAACCTCAAACTCGCTAGTGGTTTTAGCCCTACTACCGCACTGACCAGAGCTGGTGCCAATGTCTGCATTGGCACCGACGGCGCAGCCAGTAATAACGACCTAGACATATTAAGCGAGTTGAGAAGCGCCAGCTTGCTAGCAAAAGCGCAAAGCCAAGACGCAACCGCACTCAACGCAGCACAAACGTTACAGATGGCAACCTATAACGGCGCCAAAGCGATTGGCTGGGAAGATAAAACTGGCTCGTTACACCTTGGCAAAAGCGCGGACATGCAATTGATCGACCTCAATCGGCTTGAAACCCAACCCTGTTACGACCCGGTAGCGCAGGTGGTCTATAGCGCTTCTCGGGATCAAATAACTGACGTTTGGTGCCGCGGCGAGGCCTTAATGCGCGACCGCACACTGAAGACATTGAATGAAGCCGAATTGCTTGCCACCGCAAATGCTTGGCATGAGAAAATACGCGCATGAGCAAGCTAAATGTCGATCCACAAGAAATTCAGAAATTCGCCAACATCGCTGACAAGTGGTGGGACTTAGAAGGCGAATTCAAACCGCTACACGCGATTAACCCGCTACGTTCCAATTACGTTGAGCAATACGCGCCGGTTAAAAATAAAAGCGTCATCGACGTAGGCTGCGGCGGCGGCATTTTGAGCGAAGAGTTAGCCAAACGTGGTGGCACCGTCACAGGCATCGACATGGGTGATGCTCAGTTAGATGCAGCACGTATGCACGCCATCGAAAGCGGCCTGACGATCGACTACCAACAAATTCCTGCTGAGCAAATTGCCGCAGAGAAAGCCGAACAGTTTGAGGTGGTGACCTGCATGGAAATGCTAGAGCACGTGCCAGACCCAGGCTCCATCATTAACGCCTGCGCCGATTTGGTTGCACCCGATGGTTGGGTTTTCTTCTCCACCATCAACCGCACAGCTAAAGCGTTTGGCATGGCCATTGTGGGCGTTGAGTACGTATTGAACTGGCTACCCAAAGGCACCCACGAGTACAAGAAGTTTATTAAACCGGCCGAAATGGCCGTTGCAGCTGAAGAAGCCGGTTTAGTCGTGAAAAACATCTGCGGCATGACCTACAACCCATTGTTTGATAGCTACTCGCTAAACCAAGCAGACGTAGATGTGAACTACTTAATGGCTTGTTACAAACCCGCCTAATGCAAAACATCCCTGTCGTATCACAAATCGAGTGCCTACTGTTCGACCTAGACGGCACGCTTATCGACACCGCTGACGACCTCTGCAATGCCATGCAGGTTTTACTGAAAAGGCATAACAAACCCGCAGTGCGTGAAGACACGTTCCGCAACGTCGTGTCACATGGTTCGTATGCCATGATTTGTTTGGCCTTTGACGTTGAGCGCGACTCACCAGAGGTAGAACCACTGCGTACTGAGTTCTTAGAGATTTATCGGCAACAGCTTTCTGCTTACAGCAAGCTATTTGCAGGTATGGGCGAGGTACTGGAAACCTGCGCCAAACAAGGTAAACGCTGGGGCATTATTACCAATAAGCCCGAGCACCTGACGCTACCGTTGCTAGAGCGCCTATCATTCCCAACGCCACCCGCAACCGTTGTTTGCGGCGACACCACAACAAAACCCAAACCTAGCCCGCTTCCCATGCTTAAAGCTTTGGAAGACGTTGGTTTGGATGCAAGGCAATGTGTTTACTTCGGTGATGCCGCTCGCGACATCGAAGCCGCGGCTAACGTAAACATGCCTAGCGTGGCCGTAACCTGGGGTTACATTCAACCGGACGACGATGTGAACGGTTGGGGCGCAGACTGCGTGATTGATTCCGCCAACGCCATTCTTGAGTGGCAAAAAGCCTTTTAGAATCGCGTTAAACCACCGCCGGGACGCGAGCTTTTCTGGTTAATGTTGTAACCATACTCGCCACGCAGCTCCACCTTCACCAGCTTTCTAGGCCGCCACACCAGCACCGCGCCTACCGAGTACTGTAAATCGCAAGCGCAAAGCTCTGTGTAATCACGTCCGAAAACAGCAACATCTAAGAACAGGCCGTAGCGTAATGACGGCGTCTTGCGATGCACTGGCAGCAAGTATTCGACTGAGCCAAACAACAGCGCATTGCCTTCTATTTCACCCTTCTTCAAACCACGCAAGTTACTAGAGCGGTTACTAAAGCCAGTCTGCTCGGGTATGCCCCCGTTAAATATTCCAAACCCAGCTCTGTAGATAACACTGTGATGCTCTTTTCCAGCTAAGCCGGGAGTAACGTAACGCCACTCCCCCGCTAAGCGGTTATAAGCAAAATCAGGATTTGCGATGGGTAGGCTAAGCTCAAGCCCAATCTCAAACTGCACGCCCTGCTCGGTGTAAGTAAATAGCTGGCGATTCTCATATCGCGCACCGAAAGACATTGCCCAAGTGCTTCCACCGGCCAACTCGGGAACGCTAGTTCTCGGCTCATTATCGTCAAACAAATAGAAGGCGCTACCTTCGATAAACCAGCCTTTTGTTTGCCCATTTGGAGACAGCTGACGACCTAGGCTAATGCCATGCCGTTGTGTTTTAGATACATAAGTACGCCCGCCATCTTCTGGCGCTTCTTCAACAGGTACACGGGTGTTATTAGTAAAAAAACCGCCATTCCAAAGGCTGCCACAGATTCTCGGGTAGTCGTAATTAAGGCGAAAGACCTCGCGCTCTCCCAAGCTTTCATCCTGCAGCTGACGCCGCTCCCAGACAAACTTCACTCGCTGATTTAGGCCAGCAATATTGTCCCACTCAAGGCTGGCGCCATAACTTGTTTCACCATCACTATTCAGGCCTAAGCGTGGCAATGGAATGAGGTAAAACTTTTCTTTCAGCGAAATATGAAGCTGGTAACGTTGGCTGCCATCAATCGCTTCTAAACGTGACTCAACCGTTTCAAACAAGCCCAGATCACGGATATTTTGGACCGACTCAGCCAACACTTTCCCAGTTACTTCTGCGGGTACAGAAAAATAGAGCTGCTGATTTAGCAGGCGCTCACGCGTGACGTTATTGCCAGCGTAAACAACTTGATCAATTTGGAAGGTCTGATCTTCGGCATAAGCCGATGAATCGTCCGCTACTGACTCGTCGGTAGCTGCATATAGAGGACTAAGCGATACGCTTAAGAGTGCGAAAACGGCAATCGAAAGAATTTTTATCGTCAGCTTTAACAAGTTCGTTTTGTTCTTCTTGCCATTCTGTCGACACAGTCTGCGGGAACCAAGCGTCGCCGTCTACCGTAGTATCCACTTCCGTTAAATATAGACATTGTGCCAGCGGTAACGCCTGTTCGTAGATATTCGCGCCACCAATTACGAAGACACGCTCTTGCTCAGCGACCGAATCAATAGCCGCTTCTAAAGAGTTCACCACCATCGCGCCCTCAAGCACCAAATCGGTTTGACGAGTTACGACTACGTTCAAACGCCCCGGCAATGGGAGCCCAATCGAATCCCATGTTTTGCGGCCCATAATCACTGGGCAACCCATGGTGGTGTTTTTAAAGTGCTGCAAATCGCGCGGCAAGTGCCACGGCAAGGTGTTGTTAATGCCAATCACGCGGTCAGGCGTCATTGCCACAATTAAACATAGCTCGGCCATTAGATCGCTACCGGCGCTGAGATATGCGGATGCGGATCGTAATCCACCACTTCAAAGTCTTCGAATTTGAAAGCGAAGAGATCCTTCACTTCTGGGTTGATTTTAAGCGTTGGCAAGCTGCGCGGTTCACGAGCTAGTTGCGTTTCCACTTGCTCCATATGGTTGGAGTACAAATGGGCATCGCCAAACGTATGCACGTAGTCGCCCGGCTCTAGACCTAGTACTTGCGCCATCATTACAGTTAGCAAGGCATAACTAGCAATATTGAAAGGCACGCCAAGGAAAATATCCGCACTGCGCTGGTAAAGCTGACAGCTCAACTTGCCGTCTGCCACGTAAAACTGGAATAAACAGTGGCACGGCGCCAAGGCCATACGGCCTTGAGCGACATTTTCTTGCGGGCCTACCGATTCGTCCGGCAAGTCAGCAGGGTTCCAAGCGGAGACAATGTGTCGACGAGAATCCGGGAAGTTTTTCAGGCTTTCTAGCACCTGTTGAATTTGGTCAACCACGCGGCCGTCTTGGCAAGCCCAAGAGCGCCATTGCTTGCCGTAAACCGGGCCAAGGCTGCCTTCTTCATCAGCCCATTCGTCCCAGATACGTACACCGTTATCTTTCAGGTAGCCAATATTGGTATCACCCTGCAAGAACCACAGCAACTCATGCACGATAGACTTCAGGTGCAGTTTCTTCGTGGTCACCATCGGAAAGCCCTCCGACAGATCAAAACGCATTTGATAACCAAAAACACTTTTCGTACCGGTGCCGGTGCGATCGCCTTTGTCTGCGCCCGTCTCCTGAACGTGACGCATGAGGTCTAGGTATTGCTTCATTTCGTTGCTAGTTGTGGTTTTGTATAAGCACGCCAGATTAACCATAGGCCGGCCAAAATCATAGGCGTTGAAAGGATTTGTCCCATAGTGAGCCATTGGAAGGCCATAAAGCCGCCCTCGCCCATATGCGCATCCGGCTGACGGAAGAACTCAATGGTAAAGCGCGCGGTACCGTACCAAGCCAGGAACAGACCACTCACCGCACCGGTTGGGCGCTGAATACACGAGTACCACCAAAGCACCGCAAATAGAATCCAGCCTTCAAACAGCGACTCATATAGCTGCGAAGGGTGACGTGGCTCTGGCCCACCAGTCGGAAACACCATGGCCCATGGCACGTCCGAAACACGGCCCCACAGTTCGCCATTAATAAAGTTAGCGATGCGTACCGCACCAATACCAATCGGCGTTAACGGCACCATAAAGTCTGTGACTTCTAGGAAGGTCTTCTTATGCTTCCTACCGAAGTACACCATGCCCAAGATAACGGCGACTAAACCACCGTGGAATGACATGCCGCCTTCCCACAACTTAAAGAGCGACAGCGGGTTTTGCAGCAAGCTGTCGAAGTTGTAGAAGAACATATAGCCAATGCGGCCACCCACGATCACGCCCATGGCGCCGTAGAATACTAAGTCGGAAATTTGTTCTTCCGTCCAACCTAGCTCAGGCCGTTTCTTTGCACGGTTATTGCCTAGAAACCACACCATTGAGAAACCCAACAAATACATCAGGCCGTACCAATGAATTGCTACGGGGCCTAACTGAATGGCTATTGGGTCGATATCGGGAAACTGCAACATGGCAACGGTCTCTGGCGGTAAATCTACTTAATACAGCTCTAAATAAAATCAGCCAACTCGGAAAACGCCTGCTCGTAACGCTGACGGAATTCATCCAGCGTGAAGCTATGATTTTGGGTACCTGCCGACTCGATCTTAATCGCCCCCATAAGAGACGCAACCCGGCCTGTTTGTTCCCAAC
>JAPPPA010000104.1 GCA_028817755.1 Gammaproteobacteria bacterium
GTTAACGGCGTACCCGTAGAGGTAAAAGCGGCTTAGAAGAAGCTAGCCGCCAGTGGAATGAGTATGGCGCAGGCAATGCCCATTAAACTCATGCCGAGTGCGGCAAAGGCACCTGCTGTTTCTGAAATCTCAAAAGAACGGGCAGTGCCTACCGCATGAGCAGCAACGCCAAGGGCAAAACCTTGGGCTGCCTCGCTTTCAATGTTCAGTAGCTTGAATACAGGCGGTGCGACAATGGCGCCAGCAACGCCCGTTACCAAAACAATCACGGCGGCTAAAGCACCGTAACCACCAATACCTTCTGCTACCTGCATGGCGATGGCGCCGGTTACCGACTTTGTGGATGTGGTTGCAAGCATGGCAGCGTCAGCACCCGCTAGCCACATAAATGCTAATGCTGAAATCACGGCGAGCCCGCCGCCAATCAAAAGCCCAACACTCACAGCGACGGCGGCTTTACGGATATATGCCAAGCGCGTGTACATCGGTACGGCTAAAGCAACCGTTACAGGCCCGAGTAGTTGGTAAATCATGTCGGCGCCTTCGCGATATTGCTGGAAGGAAATGCCCAGTGTCACTAAGCAGCCGATCGTCACGAGTAGCCCAATGAGCACCGGATGCAACACCGGTGTTTTGTTAAAGGCGTTATAGATTTTGCTGCCAATGTGAAAACCCGCAACGGTCATCCCGACCATGAGCCAAGGGCTTTGCAGGACGGCGCTCCAGCCATTTTCCCAGTTCACGATTTTGTTCCTCTACCAGCTAGGCGTTGAAAGAGGAAGGCGGTCACGGCAAGGCCGATAGCAGTGCTCAACACAATAACAGCGCCGAGCGCGATGGGTTGTGCAGTAAGCGCTTTCCACTGGGTCATTACACCAACGCTGGGCGGGATCAGGATCAATGGCAAGTATTGAAATAGGCTATTGGCGGTAGTTCTGAGTGGGGCAGATACTCGGCCACGAATAATGAGTACTACCAGCAGCATAAGCATGCCGCAGATTGCGCCGTGAATCGGTAAATCGAAAGTTGCTTGTACAAACTCACCGAGTAGTTGAAAGGCAATGAGTACTAAAACGCTATGAAGCATTAGGGAAGCTCTGATTGAATAGGAAGTTCTCTGCGGATCTTCTCGCGTGAGTTGGCAAGGCGCAAGCCGCCGCCGAATGCTTATTGCCTTCGCTAGGCTTGCAACGCAGTCCAACTCACGCGAGAAGTCCGCCCGGAGGGGCTTTACGCCGACCCCGTACTCTGCGTTGCAGTTACTTGCTTTAGAATAACTAAAGCGGCGCAACTGCGCCTTGATTACGAAATCGGCGTAAAGCCAGAGAATCTCCTATTCAATCAGAGCTTCCCTAGGTAATAGTCTTGTTGAATGAGGCTAATAGCGGCATTATTGCTCGAAACACAAATTGTTACGAGTGAGACCATGCGTAAAAGCCTTTCTAGAGCCCAGGCCGAGGAAGAATCTGCGATTGATTTAACACCCATGTTGGATGTGGTGTTCATCATGTTGATCTTCTTTATTGTGACGGCTTCGTTCGTGAAAGAGTCTGGTATTGAAGTTGATAAGCCAGAGGCTAGTACTGCGCAGAAACAAGATCGTGCCAATATTTTTGTGGCGATTAGTAATACCGACGAAATTTGGATTGATCGACGCCGGGTGGATGAGCGCTCTATTCGCGCGGTACTCGAACGGTTGCATGCCGAGAACCCACAAGGTTCGGTTGTAATTCAAGCAGATCAGAAGTCTACGAATAAGAAGCTTGTAGCGATTATGGATGCCGCACGAGCGGCAGGAATCACCAACATCGCGCTTGCTACAGAGAATAAATAGACGTGCCATTCGCGCAAGCCAACGGCATTGAAATTTGCTACGAGAGCTTTGGTGCTGAAGATGCGCCGGCGATCGTGCTGAGTATGGGGTTGGGCGCGCAATTAATTTCTTGGCCTGAAGCCTTTGTAGAAATGCTCGTCAAAGCGGGTTACCGCGTCATTCGGTTTGACAACCGCGATGTAGGGCTTTCAAGCAAATGCGAAGACGGTCAAGATTGGACCGTCAGCAAACGCACCTTCGTGAGTTCGTTTATTGGTCGCACGGTACCGTCTCCCTACACCC
>JAPPPA010000034.1:0-386 GCA_028817755.1 Gammaproteobacteria bacterium
GGTAGTCGGTCAGGCCCAACCACAACCATGGCGATTACCCCAAGCAGGGCAACTCCCCACAAGCCTACGTCAAACATTTGTGTACCTTTATCGCGAGCGCGTTACTAACTGAGTAAGAGAATTTGGCCGATGACTTCGGATAGAAGTTAGGCGTCGTTTTTCTCTTTGTTCGTTGTCTCAACGTCGATCGTTTCGCCGTTAGCAGAATTATCGCTAATTTGCTCAGCAGGCTTCTCGCCTTCTTTCGGATCGTTCATCGCGCTCTTAAAGTTTTTAATCGCGCCACCAAGGTCGCCGCCCATGCCACGTAACTTCTTAGTGCCAAAAATTAATACAACGATGGCCAGAATGATAAGTAGCTGCCAAATGCTTATACCACCAAATCC
>JAPPPA010000034.1:396-9531 GCA_028817755.1 Gammaproteobacteria bacterium
ATTGAGGAGCGCCGTCTGTAAGTACTATTAATATGCAAATTATCGCATAGCGTAGGTGACGTTATCTTTAAAGTCGGTTGTGCTGGCGTTTATGTGAGTTGGAAAAGGTATCTAATGTAAATGCAAAGTAAGGCGATGCACGCCTTAATCCGGTAAAGTGTAGCCTGCTTTTTTAGTCCTTTAACTACACTAATGTCGCTTAAATTTTTTCTTTCCGGAGCCCTTGCTGGGTTTTTGATGGCGTCACCTGCTTGGGGTGTCAGCCAGGCCGAGCTTGAGGCCTTTAAATCGTTACCGCCTCAGCAACAACAAGCGCTTGCTGAACAGTTTGGTGTTAGTACTGCCACTGCCGCCCCGCAGCGCTTAGAGCAGCCACAGCTCGTTGCCCCCATTGCAATTGGGTCTGAACAGAAAAAAGGCCTGCAACATTATGGTTATGAGCTTTTTGCGGGCTCGCCGAGCACGTTTGCTCCGGTAACTGATGTGCCTGTTCCTGCTGATTATGTCATGGGGCCGGGCGATACCATTAAGGTTCAAGAGTTCGGTAAAGACGCTGAAAGTTATGAAGTGCTGGTTGACCGCGAAGGCCTGCTAACTTTGCCGGGTATTGCACAGTTAAATGTCATTGGTATGCACTTTGCGGACATGAAGCAAGTTGTACAGGACCGTATTGAAAGTCAGAAAATTGGTGTTTCAGCAAGTGTCACCATGGGCAACTTGCGTTCGGTGCGGATTTTTGTCCTTGGTGAGGCAAGGCACCCTGGCTCTTATACCGTAAGCGCACTTACCACGATGACAAACGCACTATTTGTGAGTGGCGGTGTAAAAGAGATTGGTAGTTTGCGTTCTATCCAGTTGAAACGCCAAGGCGAACTGGTTGCTGAGTTAGATTTGTATGACCTGTTGATGAAGGGTGATACCTCGGGTGATGTTCGTCTACAACCCGGTGATGTTCTATTTGTGCCGCCGCGTGGTGACACTGTAACTGTGACGGGTGCGGTGCTTCGGCCAGCTATTTATGAGCTAAAAGGTGAACACACTGTTGCCCAAGCGTTGCGACTAGCGGGAGGGTTAAGCCCTACGGCGTGGCGTGATAGAGCGAGTATTGAGCGTGTTGCGGATGATGGGGAGCGATCACTACTAGACGTAAGCTTGCGCGCTACGCCACGTCCTACATTGCTACATAACGGCGATAAGCTAACCGTGCAATCCACCTTGGCTACAGTAGATGATGCAGTCACTATTGTTGGCCATGCGGAGCGCACTGGGCGCTATGCGGCGACAAGCGGGTTGCGTTTCAAAGACCTAATTCCTGGACCTGATTCGCTTAAGGTTGGGGCCGACCTTGATTTCGCTTTATTGAAGCGTATAGATCAAGTAAGTGGTCAAATTAGTTTCGAATATTTGCACCCTGGTTTGGCGTTCTTAACTGCTCGTGGAGCGAATAACAAAAGCTTGAAACAAGGGGACACGGTTTACTTGTTTGCGAATAAAGACAATGCTGAGACTGCGTTGCGTCAAGATGTTGCAGCAGGTGTTTCTGCGAGTTTGGAGAATGCAGCAGCAGGAATTCGTAAGCAAACTGATGCGGCGAAAGAAGAGGACTCTTCGCGTTCTCGTATTGTAAGCCGGCTGGTTGGTGAGTTGATTGCTCAGGCGAATAAAGATCAGCCTGCGCCTATCGCCAAAATTTCTGGTGCGGTTAGGTTTCCTGGCCGGTATCCGTTAGATGCAACCGGCACTAAGGTTTCAGACTTGCTTCGTGCTGCGGGCGGGCTTGCTGAGTCTGCGTACTTGCTAGAGGCTGAAGTGACCCGTTACGTAGTGTCAGCGGAGGGTGATAGTCAAGCTCAACATGCCCAGCATATCCCCATTAATTTGCGTGATGCGTTTCAGGGAGCCAAAGGCGCAGATATTGCTTTGCAACCGCGTGACGTTTTAACCGTGCGTTATGTGCCAGCTTGGGATCAGCAATACGAAGTAAAGATATTGGGTGAAGTGCGCTTTCCTGGTACCTACCCCGTTAAGCGTGGGGAAACTTTAAATGAGCTCCTAGAGCGTGCTGGAGGCTTAACAGACAATGCCTTTCCCCAAGGCGCGAGCTTGGTGCGTGAAGACCTTAAAGCGAAAGAGCAGGCACAAGCTGAGCAGCTGCGCAAGCGTTTGGAGTCGGATCTAGCGGCGTTATCACTGCAATCGTTAGCTGGTGAAGAAAATAAAGCTCAAGCTTTTGTAGCTGCTCAAGGGCTGATCGAAGAGCTGAAAAAGTATGAAGCCCCGGGACGTTTAGTTATTGATTTGCCCACAATGCTGAAGGGTGATGTAGCGCCGTTGAGGCTAGAGGGAGGAGATGAGTTAGTTATTCCACCCGTACCAACAGAGGTAACAGTGGTAGGTGAAGTGCAATTCCCAACCTCTCATTTGTTTGACGGTGATTTTAATAAGAAGGATTACATCGCACGTAGCGGCGGTTTGACCGAGCGAGCAGATAAGGGCCGTATATTTGTTGTTAAGGCCAATGGCTCGGTTATTGGTGGTGCAGAGGTGCGACGTGTGTTGTTTTCAAAATCATCTGATAAAAACCGCTTGGAGCCAGGTGACACTATTGTGGTGCCTTTGGATGCCGATCGTGTGAGGCCTCTAACGTTATGGACTAGCGTTACACAAATTATTTACCAGCTTGGCCTTGCGGCTGCGAGTTTCAATGCAATTGGCGCGCTATAGGTGACAATGATGAATGATAGGCAAGTACATCAAGTCACTCATGCAGATGATGAAATCGACCTATTCGAGTTATGGGATATTTTGTGGGCAGGTAAGCTGCTTGTTTTGGCTTGCACTCTTATCGCGAGTGTTATCGCGGTTGGTTATGCTTTGGTGGCCACTGAAGTCTATGAAGCCAAGGTAGTGCTGCTTCCTGCAGATGAAGAAAAGGGTGGGGGTTTATCTGCGCTGGCTGGCCAATTCGGTGGACTGGCGGCTTTGGCTGGTGTTAATTTGCCATCTGCAGGTGGCGGGACTTCAGCAGAGGCGATTGAGGTTTTAAAGTCTCGTCGTTTTACATCGGCTTATATTGAAGAAAATAATCTTTTACCGATTCTATTTGCTAAAAAGTGGGATTCAGAAAGTAAAGCTTGGCTAAATGATGCCCCTGATAAGCAACCGACATTACTACAAGCTAATGAGCTCTTTTCTGAAGATATCCGCTCGGTTTCTACCGACAAAAAATCTGGGGTAGTGACGCTGGGTATTCGATGGACGGATCCTCAATTGGCAGCCCTCTGGGCTAATGGTCTTGTTGTACGTTTGAATGCAGAAATGCGTGAGCGCGCTGTTGAGGATGCTACCCGTAGTATTAACTACCTGAATGAGCAACTGAGGCAAACTTCTATTGTGGAGTTGCAGGAAGCGATTTACCGGCTTATTGAGGCACAAACTAAGTCGATCATGTTAGCCAATGTGCGCGAGCAATTTGCGTTCAAAGTGATTGATCCTGCCGTAATTCCGGAGGAGCCGATTAAGCCTAAGCGCAGTTTAATTGCAGTGCTTGGGCTTATGCTCGGCGGTATGGTTGGCGTATTGGCAGTGTTTTTACGCCACGCCATTCGTAACCGCAACGCACAGATAGCTGCTGAGGCTAGTTAGTCGCAGAGCTTTAATTAGGTGAACCAAACACTAACGGCATTGCCATGCAATTGTGCTGGTTAGTTTGCCAAGGGTAAGTAAATGGCTACCCAAAACGGCTTTGCCGGACACTAGCAGGCTCGCGGTTAGGTCGCGCTTTGGATCTGCCCAGCACATGATATTGGCGAAGCCGATGTGGCCGAATGCACTCCCGGTCATTGGGCCCCAAGCGCCGTAAGGGTTGGCGCCAAGCATCAGGCCTTGCGAGTAGCGCATTGGAATTTTCAGGGTGTGGTCAAACTTCAAGCGGGTTAATGGTTTAACGGCTAGCTTGGTGGTTTCTGGTTTTAGTATTTGCTGGCCATTCCATTCGCCGCGGTTGAGTAGCATTTGGTAGAAGCGTGTCATTTCTTCTGCGTTAGCAAACATGTTGCCTGCCGGAATAATGGCGTCATAGAAAATGTCGCTATTCGATACTTCAACCACTTCCTCGATCGGCGCGTTTAAGGCTTTCTCAATCAGTTTGTTGATTGGGAAGCGAACAGGCATGCCGGCTTCGTAATTCAAAGCGACATCGGCACGATGTTCTTGTGGCAAGCCGTAGCTGAAATGCTTCATGCCTAAAGGCTGGCGCAAAACACGATCGTTATAAGCTTGGATGTCGTCACCGGTAACGCGCTTAATAATTTCACCAACAATGTAGCCGCCGGTAATGGCGTGGTAACCCATGCGTGGCTTGCCACGTTTTTCTGGTGCCATTTTGCATAGGGTTTCAATGATGAAATCCCACTCGGTTAGGCGCTCTGGCGTGAGTTCTTCCTTAGGAAGGTCAAACATCGGGAAGCCGCCATGGTGCGATAGAACCTGCGAAACCGTGGTTTTGCTTTTACCGTTTTGGCCAAATTCGGGAATGTAGTGCGCGACTGGCTTGTCGATATCAATGCCGCCTTCTTCAGCCAGCTTTAACGCCAAAATGGCGGTGACGGCTTTGGATGCTGAGAATAGGCACATGGGTGTTTCTGGCGTTGTTCTAACAGCGCTTTCGCCGCTCTCTTGTGGTCCGTTGCCGCGGCTATGGCCTAGTGCCCGGTTCAAAACAATTTCACCTTTGCGGCGCAAGCAGAACGTAACGGCTGGGTAAGCGCCACTGCGATAAACGTCCTCCACATCGCTCCAAATATTTGCCACAGCACGGTCGCTTAAATCGACGCTGTTTGGGGCGACCTCGCTTTCGCGGTTGAGTGTGGTGACGGTGGTTAAATCGTTTGGAATGCGAACGTAGGTATTAGCCATTGTATGTGACGGTTTTGTTATTCAGCGTGCACTATAACAGTAGAAGTTGAGTTGGTATGTACCAGCCGCGCCAAGGCGTTAACATAGGCCGCCATAACCTCTTTGACTAAGGAAAACACATGGCCTGCCAGCTTGCGCCGCCCCCAAAAGTTCTTTCGCATGGCGCCGAAACCTTTGGTGACTTATATGCCAAAACCATGCAGTGCCAGAGTAAAGATGACGGCCGTTTTGCGTTAACGCATTTCCCTATGCAAGTTGAAGATGGGGTTGCCAAAGGCGCGCCCGTGTTAATGACTTCTGGCATGTTTACCGGTCGCGGTTTTTGGGTATCGCCGAAGGGTTTGGGCATTGCTGCCGAGTTGGCAAAAAAAGGGTTTGAGGTTTATATCTACGAGCGTCGCGGTGTTGGCGAGTCGCCACGCGATTACCTTCAAAAGGATCAGGCTCGTGCCGGCTTAAACGAAGCCATTCTGTATGACCTACCAGCTATCCAAGGCTTGATTGCGCAACGCAATTCGCAGCCACTTTTCATGATGGGTCACTCATTTGGTGGGGTTGCTTTAGCGGCCGCGCTGGCAACCAATCACATGAACCGTGGTGGTATTAATGGCCTGGTGTTGTTTGGTTCGCAGCTCACGGTAGATAAGCCTTTTCTTAATCCGCCGTGGAGTGTGATACCTAAGCTATCGAGTAAAGCGCTGGGGTACTTCCCATCTAAAAAGCTCAAAATGGGACCGTTTAATGAGTCGCCTGCGGCTATGCAAGATGCGGTGAACTGGGTCAGCGCGGCTAAGGCGCGTGGTGATTTCGTGTTTTGGGAAGGTTTCAACAAGCTACATATGCCAGTGCTGGCCATTAGCGGCAGCAAAGATGATGTAGACCCAGCTGAAGGCGTTGAATACTTGATGAATCAATTTGCCTCAAAAGACAAAACCTTTACCTTGCTCAGCAAAGCTAATGGCAATTTAAAAGACTATGATCACGTTGGCATGGTCGTCAGTAAAGAGGCTGCGCAAGAGGTCTGGCCGATGGTGGCGGAGTGGATGCTCAGCCGCAAAGTTAAATAAGCCTTGAAAAAAATCCTAGCCATCCCTATGTATTAAGTAAGCCGCCGCAACGCCGCTTTTTTAAGGGCGTGTAGGTGGCCTAGCGTGAGCGCCATCGTGAATGTCACAACGGGCTCGCAAACTTTTAAATGCATTGCTTAATAAGGATGTAGATATGACTACGATTGATTTTTCTCCCCTATACCGTTCTACCGTGGGTTTTGACCGCATGGCGTCGTTACTAGATAGCGCCGCGCAACTTAACCAAAACAGTAGCGGTTACCCTCCATATAACATTGAAAAGCTGGCCGAAAACCAATACAGCATTACGCTGGCGGTGGCGGGCTTTGAAGACGCGGAGTTAGACATCACCACCGAGCGTGGCGTGCTGACTGTTAGCGGTAAAAAAGGCACGGGCGACGTAGAGCGCGAATACCTACATCAAGGTATCGCCACCCGTAACTTCGAGCGTAAATTCCAACTAGCAGATCATGTAGAAGTGACCGGCGCTAACTTGGCAAATGGCCTACTGACCATTGAGCTAGTGAAAGAAGTACCAGAAGCACTGAAGCCGAAGAAGATTAATATCGGCTCTGGTAAACCAGCGCTAAAAGCGGCTGGCTAGTATCTCCCAACCTTGGCAATAAAACGGCGCGGCCCAGTGGGTCGCGCCTTTTTTTATTCCGCTTCTGCCAGTAGTGCTTCTAGCTTGGCAACGCGAGCTTCCAGCGCTTCAACCCGTTCGGCTAGTGCTGATTTAATCGGGCCTTGCCCAACCGCATTTTGCTCGGCTTGTTCCAACACGGTAGTGTCGATTTCCCCAGAAAGCAGGTGCGCGTAACGTTGTTGCGTCTTGCCGGGTTGCCGAGGCAGTTTAATAGTTACAGAGCCGCCGTCGCCTTCGCCGCGTTCTTCCCTGTCATCGAGTACCAGCTCCACTTCTTCAACCGACTCAAATGTGGCTAGACGTTCTGTTCGCTGGCGTAGCTCGCCCGGTGTTTGAAAGCCTCGTAGCAATAGCACACATACCAATGCAAGTTGCTGTTGGTCTAATGGGATATGGCGTGGCAATTTATGCGCGAATTTGCGTGCTCTCGCCGTACTACCTTTTTCCATCACCAAATCTAGGTGCTGCATTTCTGCTAGCGCGGCTTCAACTTCGGCTTCGCTAATATCCATCACCGGAAAACGCCCGGTTTTTTGATTGCACGCGGTGGTTAAGCTGTTGAGTGACAGTGGATAGTAATCCGGTGTGGTGTGCTCTTTTTCAATTAAGCAGCCCAGTACTCGCGCTTGAATGTCGTCTAGTTGCCAGTTCATTTCTTCCCCCAATCGAAATGACTTGCCGGCCTAGTGACCGGCAAGAATGGTTAGGTAGGCTTACTGATTAAGAATGCTTTCTACTTCTTCACGCAATGCTGGTACGCAAGCCAACATGCTGCTGGTATCAAGGTCGATATCCTTGCCTTGTAGATCGGTGACAATTGCCCCGGCCTCGCGGTTAATCACTGTTAGTGCGGCGATATCAAGAATATTCAAATCGCTTTCAACAATGATTTCGATTTTGCCGCTGGCAAGCAGGTGGTAGTGGTAGAAATCGCCATAACCACGAATGCGGTGAACCTTGGTAATGAGGTCACCTAGGTTTTTCCATTGTGGCGTAGCGGCAATCGTTGGCAGGTTGCCAGTAGAAAGCGATGACAAATCCAGCTCGGTAATCTCGCTGATTTTCAGCGGTTTGCCGTTTAAGAATGCGCCTTCGCCTTTAGCAGCCCATGCGCGCTCGTTAAACATCATGCCGTTAGACACGCCCACAATCAGCTCGCCTTTATGCATTAAGGCAATTTGAGTCGAGAAGAATGGGTATTGGCGCACAAAGCTTTTAGTGCCGTCGATCGGGTCGATCAACCAAAGGTATTCGGCATCGGCATTGGTTTTGCCGGTTTCTTCGCCATAAAAGCCGTGGTCTGGAAAAGCACCCAAGATCACATCTTTAATGGCTTTCTCGGTTTCCACGTCAGCAATGGTGACGGGGGTGCGGTCTTCTTTAATTTCAACTTCAACGTTGCGGTCGTAGTAGTGGCGAACGACTTTCTCGCCAGCGTCGGCGGCTTGTAGGGCAACGTCTAAAAAAGCTTGGTAGGACATTCTGTATCCAATAAATAAGAGGGCATAAAAAAAGGCGCCGCGACTATTGCCGCGGCGCCCTTATTGTAAGCAGCCTAAGACTTAGGCGCCAACTAGCGACTGGCCGCAGCAGCGAACTACGTTGCCAGTTACACCAGCAGAAGCTGGCAAGCTGAAGAAGGTAATCAACTCAGCGATATCTTCTGGCTGACCGCCTTGGCTCAAAGAGCTCAAGCGACGACCGGCTTCGCGGATAGCGAAAGGCATAGCCGCAGTCATAGCGGTTTCGATAAGGCCGGGAGCAACAGCGTTTACGGTAACGCCACGCTTAGCAGCATCTGCGCTACGTGCGTTGATGTAACCGATGACGCCAGCTTTGGTTGCGCCGTAGTTGGTTTGACCCATGTTACCGGCAATACCACCAATTGAAGATAGCGCCACAAGGCGACCGTCTTTGTTGATGATTTCTTCGCCGAACAATACTTCATCGATATCTAAAATCGCTTTTAGGTTGATGTTTAGCACCATGTCCCATAGGTGCTCTTTCATGTTGCGAAGCGTCTTGTCGCGGGTTACGCCAGCGTTGTGGATCACAATGTCTACGCCGCCGAAGTTGTCTTTCAAGAAGTCAGCAATCGCACGCGGAGCGGTTGGATCGGTCACGTCCATTGGTAGCGCGGTGCCGCCTACCTTGGCAGTGGTTTCGTCCAAAGTCTTGCGATCGAATGGTACGTCTAGGCAAACCACGTGGGCGCCTTCAGCAGCCAAACGCTCTGCAGTCGCCGCGCCAATACCACGTGCTGCGCCAGTGACTAGGGCAGTTTTGCCTTCTAGCTTGCCGGTCGCTTTTAGTTTGGCAGGTACTTTAATGGCTTTAGTTACGCGAACTGGCTGGCCATCAACAAACGCGCTGCGCTTGCTTAGGAAGAAAGTGATTGGTGCGCCAACTTTAGATTCTGCGCCTTTCTCAACGTAGATAACGTTAGCAGTCGCGCCTTTCTTGCCGATTTCTTTGGCGATTGAGCGGGTGAAACCTTCAACCGCG
>JAPPPA010000072.1 GCA_028817755.1 Gammaproteobacteria bacterium
TCTGCCTATAGCAATAAAGCCTTTAGCGTTAAACGTGCTGAATTTCTCAATCACCCCCAACTGCAAGCCATGAAGCTCGCACACGCGTTTAAATACCTGTCACGCACCGAGGGTTGGGGCTCAAAGCTAATAGAGAGGCATCAAGCAGAAGTAATTCGACTTATCCGGGAGTACTACATGAATCGGCCGAGTAAGTAGGCCTTGGGTATCCCCGCGAGTGTATTTCATCGTTAATGGGAAATGGTGTTTTATGACGATCTCTAACACGACTATTTACGGAAGGGTGTTTTCCATCGATTGCAAACTGGGGCCTTTAGAAAATCCGAACGACAACGTTTAACCATTTTGCATTACTTTGCTATACTTGTAAGACAAGTACTTACAGGTGTAGCAACCATGCCTAGCACTACTTCTTTCACACTTCGCTTAGACGAAGATGTCAAAAACGCCCTTGAAGCCGAAGCGGTTAAAGCAGATCGCTCTGCCTCTTACCTTGCCGCCAAAGCTATTACGGATATGCTCGCCGCCAAACAGGCTAAAGCTAAAGCGATTGAACAAGCTTTAGCGGAAGCTGAAAAAGGCGAATTTATTAGTGAAAGGGCCATGACCCGCTGGGTAAATAGCTGGGGCACCGATAATGAGCTGAGCCCTCCCGAAGTAGATATATTCCCCAACCAGCAAACGCGATAAGGTGCTTATTCGATTTCTGGCTACGGCCAAAACAGACTTAATTTGGATGCGGCAATACTACACGTCAGTTTTTCCACAGGGAGATGACGCCGCAAGAAAACACTACCAAACTGCACTATCTCTGCTCGTCGAGAACCCATACATGGGGAGACCGTCTGAGGCGAACGAAGGTGCGCGAGAACTGGTTATTGCGAATACACCATTCACTTTCATTTATAGAATTAACCAGCCTTACATAGACATCCTACGCTTGTGGGACCAGCGCCAAGACCAGCCACCGGTTTAAGCGCTAAACAAAAACAACATGAGCAACACCAAAAACATCAAACCACTGCGAAAGCTGTGGCCTTTTTTGCGTCAATACAAAAAACAGCTGACTTACGCAGGTTTAGCGCTAGTGGTCGCTGCAGGCGCTACGCTCGCCTTACCTGTTGCCTTACGCTTTTTAATTGACGCTGGCTTTACCGCCGAGAACAGCGGCCAGATCAACCAGCAATTTGGCGGCTTATTGTTACTTGCTGTTGTACTGGGTGTCGCCACCGCAACGCGCTACTACTTTGTGACGTGGATTGGCGAGCGGTTGGTTGCGGATATTCGCAACGCTGTTTATCAACACGTACTCAAGCTCAGTCCCGTGTTTTTTGAAAGCACCCGCACGGGTGAAGTGCTGTCGCGGCTCACAACCGACACTACGCTGATTCAGTCGGTCATTGGTTCCAGCATTTCTATTGCACTACGTAACGCGCTGACTTTTGTTGGTGGTTTGGTGATGCTGTTCGTTACCAGCCCCAAACTTACCGGCATTATTTTGCTGGTGATTCCATTGGTGCTGATTCCGATCATTGTGTTTGGGCGTCGCGTACGGCATTTCTCACGCGCCAGCCAAGATACCGTGGCAGATACCAGCTCGCTGGCTCAGGAAGTTCTAAATGCCATGCAAACGGTGCAGGCATATACCGCAGAAGGTTTTGAAGCCAAACGCTACGACACCGCGGTAGAAAACGCATTTACTACCGCCCTACGGCGCATTCGCAGCCGTGCCACTTTAACCCTGTTGGTTATTCTGCTGGTATTTGCTGCCGTGGTAGGCGTGCTGTGGTTGGGCGCACAATCGGTAATGACCGGCACAATGACGCCCGGCTTACTCGGCCAATTCTTGCTTTACGCCATCTTCACCGCCGGTGCGGTTGGTGCCTTGAGTGAAACCTGGGGTGAGCTACAACGCGCTGCTGGCGCCACTGAAAGATTGGTAGAAATTCTTGATACCGAACCAGCTATTCAAGCACCTAAAAATGCCGCAAGCATGCCAAGTCACTTAAGCGGTGAAGTGCATTTTGAGGGCATTAATTTTAGTTACCCCTCGCGCCCGGATATTCCAGTACTAAAAGATTTTGACCTACATATTAAGCCCGGTGAAACCGTGGCTTTAGTTGGGCCGTCTGGCGCCGGTAAAACCACCGTCTTCCAACTGCTATTGCGCTTTTACGACCCACAAAGCGGCAGCATCAAATTAGACAGCACTAGCATTAACGAATGCGATCCATCTGCCGTTCGCCGGCACCTAGGCTTAGTCCCGCAAGAGCCGATTATTTTTGCAGCCAGTGCCGCCGACAATATTCGTTATGGCAATGAGGCTGCTAGTGACGATCAAGTAATTGATGCCGCCAAACATGCTGCAGCCCACGACTTTATTCAGCAACAGCCGGAAGGCTACGACACATTCTTAGGCGAGCGCGGCATGCGTCTTTCTGGCGGCCAGAAACAACGCATCGCCATTGCCCGTGCCATGCTGAAAAACGCTGAGGTTGTGCTCTTAGACGAAGCCACCAGCGCGCTAGATGCGGAATCAGAACAACTGGTGCATCAAGCACTAGAAGAACTGACCGAGAACCGCACTACCCTCGTCATTGCCCATCGCTTAGCCACCGTACGCGAGGCTGATCGCATTGTGGTAATGGAACAAGGCCAAGTCGTCGCCACTGGTACTCACGATGAGCTTGTCGCCGCAGGCGGCCTATACGCTCGCCTCGCCAAACTGCAATTCAAAGACTAACACTTGACCAATTGTCTAATTTTTTGACAACTCACTCGCAATAACTAAAATGATTAGCCCTCACGGATGAGAGGCCGCTGAAAGCAAGAGCCGCATAGGCCATTCAGCGCAAAACAGCGAGGAGTAACACCATGAAATTCACAAAACAGCTAGCCTTAATGGGGCTACTGCTGAGCGCCCTGTTTTCTTTAGCCGCATGCAGCGGCAGCCCCGGCGATGCGCCCGGAATTAAAGACGAAACAGGTGAGGACACCGATCCGCCAGAGCCACCAGCTCAAGACGCCGCCTGTAACGCACCGGCCGACGCCCAAATGCCGGCAACACCCGCGGCAGGCCAGTCTCGCGACGGTCTTTCTTGCGGCATCCATATCGCAGCGCCCGGCTTAGATGGTGAAATTGTTGCCTTTCAAGTCTTCGAGCCAACGACATTAGTAGGCGGCCAAACCTACCCGATCATTCTAGAAGGCCACGGGTTCTCCGGAAGCCGACAAGGTTCCGACACCAGCAATGCCCGCATCTTACGCTTACGTGATGAAGGCTATGGCGTTATCAGTATTGACCAAGCCGGCCACGGCGAAACGGGTGGTTTCATTAAAGTGATGGATCCCGACCAAGAAGGTGAATTCTTAGTCGCCATCGTTGATTGGGCGCAAGCCAACTTAGACTGGCACGCTGTAGGGCCAGACCTAGATGCCGGCGAAGACAACATGGTACTAGGCGCCATGGGTAGTAGTTATGGCGGTGGCTACCAGCATATTCTGCAAGCCGTTGACCCCCAAAAACGCCTCGATGCCTTAGTGCCAGAAATTACGTGGCACGACCTAACCTACAGCCTATTCCCGAATACCGTGATCAAAGGCGCATGGGACGCGTTTTTGTTCACCGCCGGAAATAGCGCTGGTGGTGGCGGCAACTTTGACCCCTACGTCACCAACCTGTTTGTAGACGGTTTTGCCAACAACAACATTACCCAAGAAAACCACGATTATTTCCGCTATCACGGGCCTGGTTATTTCTGCGATGGCATTCCAGTCGACACCAACGGCGGCCCTGGCACTGCACCACAACACCGCGACCCCGTACCGCCAATGACAGCAGCACATATCCTCTATTTCCAGGGCTTCCGTGATCCACTCTTTAACTATTTAGAAGCCTTCCAAAACTACCAATGCTTTAACAACTTAGGCGGCGACGTCCGCCTGTTCAGTTACCAAAGTGGCCACAACACCATTGAGGTGGTTGTCGACCGTAACGCTAGTCAGCCACCGAATAATTCCCTAATTAGCAGCTGTGGCGACATCAACGTAAACGATGCCGCCGTGGCTTGGTTTAACCGTTATTTGAAAGGCGACGAAAACGCTTTAAACGGTGTTCTAGATGATCATGAGGTGTGCTTCTCGCTCTCAGGCACCGATGCTGTTTTCGCCGACCGAATTATTTCCGGCACCAATGGCAGTGAATTTAATGTAGCCATTGATGCGGGCGCACTCGGTCAACAGCCTGTGGTGGTTAATCCAACCGTAGATGGCGCAATTCCTGTACCGCTATATACGGCGCCAGCAGGTGGTGATGTGTTTGCTGGCATTCCTCACTTAGAACTCAGCATTACCGACCCCAGCACGGTAGGTAATTCAGATACCACCATTATTTTTGTGGGTGTGGGCTTTAACGGCACACGCACTGGCGCGCAATGGGAGTTGATGGACAACCAACTCACCCCGATTCGCGGTACCTATAGCGCTGAAAATCCAATCAGCATCCCTATGGTAGGCGTCGCCGAGCGGCTGGAAGCCGGTGACCAGCTTGGCTTGCTGTTCTACGGTGCTAATACCAACCAGTACCCAACCACGGGCTCACGCGCTAACGACGGCCATGCAACCAGCGTGCAGGTGACTGGCCGCGTTTGGTTCCCACTGCTGGGAAATGAAGGATGATTCAAAAATCCGTTAAACTAGCACCATAACAACAAAAAAACGCCGGCACTAAAACCGGCGTTTTTTATGAAGAGAGACGGATGAAAAAATTAAGCCTTTTAATCGCGCTTGGCCTATGCGCTTGCGGCAGCCCAACATTTGAAGCGCCGCGTAATACTCCGGTAACGCCACCCAACCCACCAGCGGCAACCTTATGTGTGAGTAATGACTGCGGCGCAAAAACTACGTTGGCAACGATTCCCGATGCGGAAAACCAAATTTTCACCGATGACGGGCGCCTCTTCGTCTCTGGCGGCACCAATGTATTTGAAATCACCGAAAGTGCTGGCGACTATATCGCTGCCCCCATCGCTAGCAGCGATTGCAACTTTACGGGTTTAGCAATACACAACAATTATCTATACGCCAACTGCGCCGATGGCACTTTGTTTGGTGGTGCCATTACAGCAAACACCTTAATTCAACCTATCTACAACTACGTAGGCGTCAGCTTTGCGAATGGCATGGCTGTAGATGGCTCAGGCCGTTTATATACGGTCGACGGGCCAGTCTCGTCCAGCGGTCTGCCTACGCCTAAAATCGTACGCCTAATCATTGATGCAAACGACCCTAGCAATATCACCAGTCAAGAAACGTGGTTAAACAACGGTCTCAGTTTCCCTAATGGTTTGGCTTTTGCAGATGACACTTTCTACTTCACCGACTCACAACTATTACCGGTACAAGCAGGCGCAGTACGAAGCGTACCGCTGAACCCAGATGGATCAGCTGGCGCTGTCACCACGGTGAGGGTGTGGAATTCGATACTCGATGATTTATCGGTCTTGCCAGACGGGCGCATTCTAATCGCCGACTTTCAAAGTGGCTTAGTCGCATTATTAACCGCCGATGGCACAGTCGAACAACAAACGACCGCGCTAACGTTTTCCAGCGCAACATCGGTTCAACTAGGGCAACCGCCACTATTTAGCAATACCGATGTACTGGTAACCGAAAAAGGTATTTTGGGCGATACCAGCTCAAATACTGGCAACGTGTTATCCGTATTTCGGGCTAACTAAGCTGCAGGACGAGCAGGCTCACCAATCAATTCAGCGGCAGCCGCTAATACGTCACTACCGGCACCCTTTTTCCAAGCGTTCTCAGATAAGTAACGTTTAAACGCCTTAGCACCTTGTTGCGCTAGGAATAAGCCCATCATATGGCGGGTGCTGTAGAACAAACGCTGCCCCTGAGCTAGCTCGGCATCAATAAACGGCAACATCGCCTCAACCGCTTGCTGACGGTTTTGCAGTGAGTCTTGCTCACCGAAGTAGCGGCTATCAACCTCGGCCATTAACCAAGGGTTGTGATAAGCCTCCCGGCCAAGCATCACACCATCTACATGCTCTAAATGCGCTTCACATTCAGCATGCGTTTTAATACCGCCGTTAATCACAATTGTGAGGTCCGGCATTTCCCGCTTCAGCCGATATACATACTCATAAATCAGTGGCGGGATTTCGCGGTTTTGTTTAGGTGACAAACCACCGAGGATCGCCTTCCGTGCATGCACAATAAACGTATCGCAGCCGCTTTCCGCCACGGTGCCAACAAAATGCAGCATATGCTCGTAGCTGTCAGCATCATCAATACCAATACGGTGTTTAACCGTAACCGGAATATCCACCGCATCACGCATGGCTTTTACACAGTCACGTACCAACTCAGGCTGTGCAATTAAGCAGGCGCCAAAGCTGCCGTTTTGAACGCGGTAGCTCGGGCAACCGCAGTTCAAGTTAACTTCGTCGTAACCCCACTGCTGAGCCAAAACAGAAGACTTAGCCAAGTCTTCCGGCTTGCTACCACCAAGCTGCAGCGCCACTGGGTGCTCCGCCTCGTCAAAACGCAAATGGCGCTCTACATCACCAAATAACAATGCCCCTGTTGTCACCATCTCGGTATACAACAAGGCTTTGCGTGTAAGTTGGCGATGAAAATAACGACATTCGCGCGTTGTCCAATCCATCATGGGCGCTACAGAAAATCGGTGGTAATCAGGTGGCTGCTTATCCATGCGCGCATTTTACGCGCAACAGGCATGACCTCAGATAGAAATAAGCACAAAAAAGCCGCTGGCTGCTTTCGCAACCAGCGGCTTTTGACGTTAGCGATAGACGTTTAACTTAGAACGCGTACTGATAACCAATGGTAGCAATGCTATCCACTTCTAGCTGCGGGCCTTCCAAGTCTTGCTGAACCGGAACACCGTATTCCAAAGCAACACGGTGGCCGCCATCAGACAACCAGTTCACGCCCACGTGTAGGTCAGTACGGCGACCCGCGCGACGGTTTGGATCAGCAGTAGGCACAACCATTGGGTTTAATGCTGGATCAGCACCTTCAACATTCTGCCAAGCCTGCCACTGCAAGCGGCCAGATACGCTAATGGCTGAGCTAGGGTTCCAAGCCGCCCAAGTCTGGGCATCAAGCGCATTGCCTAAACGGTAATCACGATCATTCTCACCACCCAAGCGAATAGTCGCGGTGGTTTGTGCGCCCCAAGACCAGCCATCATTCAACTTCGACCAAGTAATACCAGGGCGGAAATCATAGGTGCCAGAACCCAACTGCATTGGGTAAGGCAGCTGCACGTTACCCATTGGGGTATTACCAAGCTCATCAATCGAACCGGTTGGTACGCTGATCGCTAAGGTGGTGTGCATTTTTCCACCGTCGTAGTCGTATAGCGGTAGCAGCGCGGCTAAACGCACATCACCAATACCACTGGTTTCAGTGGTAAAACGGCCGCCCATGCCGGTCTCATGATCCATGGTTAACTCGATGTAAGGCACCATCACCATAAAGGTCACGTTGTCGCTAGGCGCGTACATGGCACCCAACATGTGCATTTCCATGTCCATGTTCAACGGCGCAACCATAAACGGGCCAGCCGCACGAGTTTCAGCCGGTGTCAGACGTTCATCACCATCGCGGTTACCGTCCATTGCCATATGCATATAGCGGTAAGAGAACATCCATTCGCCTTCTTTATGCATGTGGTCAGCCATCACACCAATAGGCGCGTGGGAGTCAGCGCGAGGCGCTGGCGCATCTTCGTGAGCACAAACAACAGAAGCAGATACTAGAGCAGCAGCGAAGGCTGCAGATTTTTTGATCATCATCACAATAAAACCTAATTTGAAATCAAAACCGCAGTGATGCGGCATAACTGGGATAACAGGTGGTTTTATTGAGGTGGCGCGCGAGCACTAAAGCCAGAATGGCTGTTGAGATAAAAGAACGACGTTCCTGTCAGCGCTGGCGGCGCAACAGAAAGCTGCTCAGAGCTGACTTCAGCAGACAGCAACAAGGCGTCAGGGGCAGCCGACGCAGATGCACAACCGTCACAAATTTCTAAGGTTTGCTGCGGCACAACTTGCGAAATCAGCTCGGCTGGCAAATCCATGCTGCGCAGCTGTTGCAACATAGGCGCCGACATATTGCCGCAATAGTATGGGCTGTCTACTGGCGCCGACATCATTGCCGCGGTACTGGTAAGCGGCAACAACAGTTGAGCAATAGCCACCCAGCACAATAACCAGCGACTGGCCTGCGCTAACGTTTTTCGGAAGCAATAACTCAACATGGCGCGCATTCTACTGGTTTTCGTTAATTTCGTGGCATTATCAGGAACGCACCTTAGTGACTGAATTCACATGACAACGCTACTCTGGTTCCGCCGTGATTTACGCCTAACTGACAACCCCGCCTTTAATTACGCTGTGGAATCAGGTGCTGTACTGCCGGTATATATTCATTACCCAGAAGAAGAAGCACCGTGGCAACCTGGCGCAGCCAGCAATTGGTGGCTGCACCACAGCCTTACCGCACTGAAAAACGCTCTCGCTGAACGCGGCTTGCCGCTACTCATTCAAAGTGGCCCAAGCTTAGAAACGCTGCAGCATTTGATCGAGCAAACCGGCGCAACTCAAGTGGTTTGGAATCGCTTATACGAGCCAGCGGTCATCGCTCGTGACAGTGTGATTAAGCAAACGTTGGCGGAACAGGTCACAGTTAAAAGCTTTAACGCCAACCTACTACTAGAGCCTTGGCAAATACAAAACAAACAAGGACGGCCGTTTAAAGTCTTTACGCCTTACTGGAAAACTTGCCAGAACCTACTGGCACAAGCTCCACCTACGCCCTCTAGCGTTACTACTAAACCAATCGCCGCCAAGGCCACGCAGGGCCTAACCATTGATGAGCTAACCCTGCTACCTACGCTAAATTGGGCTGACGACTTTTCGAAGTATTGGCAGCCGGGCGAAGAAGGCGCAAAAGACCGACTCGCGCATCATTTGCAGCACAATTTAGGCGACTATAAAACTGACCGTGACTTTCCCGCACTGCCCGCAACGTCCAAATTATCCGCCCACCTTCACTTCGGCGAAATCGGACCACGGCAAATATGGGCGACTATCGAACACTTAGCACCAACGAATGACGAAAACGAATTAGTTAGCCGCCAACACTTTCTCTCTGAAATTGCATGGCGCGAATTCGCCCACCATTTGCTGTATCACTTTCCAGAAACCGTCACCCAGCCATTTAATAGCAAATGGCAAAATTTTGAGTGGAACATGGCTCAAACCGGCCAAGCAGCCAAATGGCTGAGCGCTTGGAAACAAGGCACCACCGGTACCTCGCTAGTAGACGCAGGAATGCAAGAGCTTTGGCAAACAGGTTGGATGCACAACCGCGTACGCATGTTAGTCGGCAGCCTACTGACTAAAAACATGGGGATTCACTGGCAGCAAGGCGCACGCTGGTTTTGGGATACCT
>JAPPPA010000023.1:0-618 GCA_028817755.1 Gammaproteobacteria bacterium
ACCGCCAACAAAATCTCTACTTACTGGGCCAAACCCGGTCGGTTTATACCCCCCAAGTCGTGGTTGGCGGCAACGAATGGCGTGGCATCTTCCTCGGCAAAACCAAAGCACCGCAATCCAGCAAAGAAGTCGGCGTACTCACACTCTCTACTGAGGGTGAGAATTTTTCCGCGACCTTTCCAAATCATCAAAACACGCCTCTGACCTTACATATTGCTTGGCTAGATATGGGCATTGAGCAATCAATAAATCGTGGCGAGAACCACGGCCGTACCTTACGGCACGAATTTGTTGTGAAAAACGCGGCTGAGTTTCACAGCCAAAACGGTGAATGGAGCGGCATCTTGCCTAGTGGCAAAAGCAGTGCCGAAGCCCTAGCTGCGTGGGTGACACTGAAAAATGGCGAACGCCCCATTCAAGCGCTCGGGGGATTTTTGGAATAAAAAAAACGCCCCTATAAAGGGACGTTTTTTGAAGTCAGTTTTAGTCAGCGCTTATAGATCGCCAGCCGCAACATCTTCAATTTTGATCCACTGGCCTTCGGCTTTTAGCACGTTACCTGGAACATCTTTCTTCCAAACTTTGTAAACGCCTTCGTCTTTGTTTACTTAAAGACGG
>JAPPPA010000023.1:628-2102 GCA_028817755.1 Gammaproteobacteria bacterium
CAAACGCCTTGCCGTTCACCGCAAATTTCTTACCTAGCGCGGTTCCGTAAGCGCAGAAACCGCCGTAAGCAGGTGCGTACTGAGAAGGGTTAGCTTGGAACTTGTTACGGTTGCTTTTGCTAGCAAAACGATAAACCGCACCGTCGTAAACCGCGGTGTATTCCTGGGTGCCTTTAACCGGCTTACCTTCAGTGAAATACGCTACTGCATCGTAGCCGTTCAGAATAACGTCGTTGCTATCAACACTCACTTGCACGCCAGCGGCGAATAGTTGTGAAGCAAATAAGCTAGCGGCCAAAACACTCAATAATTTTTTCATGACTCAATCCTCAAAAAAGTAAAACGCCATCAACGTCTCGTTGACGGGGGCTACTTTAGGGATTCAGAACAACACTCAATGCCGATTTAATCCGGATGTTTTTGCATATCGTCCCAAATATGAAAAACACTTTATTTGATAGCCAAAATCTATATTTAACATTAAAAAGATTGATTTCAAGTATCTATTTAAACCAGCTAACTTATTCATGGCTTCTTACTTAGCAATATTTACCATAGAGGAAACAGCCATGAGCAAGAGACTAACCTCCGCTAACGGCGCGCCAGTCGCCAACGACAATCACAGTATTACTGCAGGTCCTCGCGGCCCACTTACGTTTGATAACCACTACACCTTTGAAAAGCTTGCTCACTTCAATCGCGAGCGTATTCCAGAGCGTGTAGTACACGCACGCGGCTCTGGTGCTTATGGCAAATTCACAGTCACCCAAGCGTTAGACAACTTCACTATTGCTGACTTCTTACAGCAAGATTGCCAAGAAACTGAGGTCTTTGTACGTTTTTCAACTGTAGGTGGCGGCCAAGACTCCAGCGACTACGCACGCGACCCACGCGGTTTTGCCATTAAGTTTTATACCGCCGAAGGCAACTACGACATGGTGGGCAATAACACCCCGGTGTTCTTCCTACGCGACCCGATTAAATTCCCAGACTTTGTGCATTCACAGAAGAAGAACCCACAAACCAACGTGCCGGACCCAGCGGCGATGTGGGAGTTCTGGGCTAACCATCCGCAGTCACTGCACCAAATGACCATTTTGATGTCGGACCGCGGCATTCCGGCCTCGTACCGACATATGCATGGGTTTAGCTCTCATACGTTTAGCTTTTGGAATAAAGATGGCGAACGCTTCTGGTTTAAATGGCATTTCAAAACCAACCAAGGTGTTCAAAATTTAAGCAATGAGGCCGCCGCTGGTTTGCCTAGCTACGGCGCGCAGGAAGACCTAGTGAATGCCATCAATGCTGGCGACTTCCCAAGCTGGACAGCCAAAGTGCAAATCATGTCCGAGCAAGAAGCGCGTAGTTATCGCATCAACCCGTTTGATCTCACCAAGGTATGGCCTTACGAAGATTTCCCGTTAATTGAAGTTGGCCAACTTGAGTTAAACCTTAAAGTAGGTAACTACTTTGC
>JAPPPA010000152.1 GCA_028817755.1 Gammaproteobacteria bacterium
CCACCACGGTGGCGCCACGTGGCAAAAGATAAACGGCGCCTTTCGGGCTAAACTCATACACCTCCTCGGGGAAGAGGTCGATTTTGACGTTATCCAGAAACTCTTCTGAGTCGCCAGTGGCCTGCTGCATTTCTAGCAAGTCACCTAACCAACTACTAGATGGCGCAGCGCCACTGTCAGAGCCTTCTTTATAACGCCAATGCGCCGCAATGCCGGTTTCAGCAATCCGGTCCATATTGCCGGTACGGATTTGGCATTCAAACGGCAAATTTTTAGGGCCGTAAAAACCGGTATGTAATGCTTGATAACCATTCGCTTTGGGAATGGCAATGTAGTCTTTAAAGCGCGCCAAGATAGGGCGGTAAAGGTTATGCACCACCCCCATTGCGCGGTAGCAATCGTGCATATCTTCAACGATCACACGAATGCCGTAAACGTCATTTACATGCTTAAAGAAGTCATTACGCGCATGGCGCAATCCATCTAGTTGTTTCTCATGCAGTTTGCGGCGAATTTTTCGATAAATGCCGTATAGGTGCTTTTCACGACCATAAACGCGCGCTTCAATACCTTGCTCAAACAAGGCCTGATTGACACCGTCGCATACTTCTTCGATGGTCTGGTCGCGATTACCCCGGCCAGCTTCAACCTGATTTTTAAGCGTTTGGTAGCGCAATGGATGAATATTGGCGAAGGCCAAATCTTCTAGCTCTACGCGCATGGCATTCATGCCTAAACGATTCGCCATCGGCGCGTAAATCTCTAGCGTTTCTAACGACTTTTCACGTTTTTTATGCGGTGGCATAGAGCCGAGCGTGCGCATATTGTGCAGCCGGTCGGCGAGCTTAACGATAATGACGCGAATATCGTCGTTCATCGCCATCAACATTTTGCTGAAATTAGCCGCTTGCGCAGCCTTGGCCGAGCGCTTATCCATCTTGCCGATTTTGGAAACGCCTTCGACAATATTGGCAATCGCTTCGTCAAACTCGTCAGCCAAGTATTCCCGGCTAGTCTCAGAGTCTTCGATTACATCGTGCATTAGCGCAGCACAAACCGTCTGGTAGTCCATACGCATATCAGCCAGCACTTTAGACACGGCCACGGGGTGCGTAATGTAAGGCTCACCTGATTTACGAAACTGCGTTGAATGAGCCTTGCGAGCAACCTCGTAGGCACGCTCAACATAGTCAAGCTGCTCATCCGTCATATAACCCGCTAACTCACGCATCAGCTCCAGCATGCCTTGCTCGTCACCCGGCAAGTCTTCTGATGGCGCTTCCCACTCAGGCATATGCTGAGTGACATGCGTATTGCCCTCCACAAACATATCCAGCTGGTCGCGATCTTCTGCTGAAGGCGACGCCCCAACAGCAACCGGGTGCAAACGCTCTGCTTGCTCCTGCTCTGTTGAAGGATATTCTTTGTGTGGAATAGACATGCTTTAACTGTAGCAGACTTAATCACCGCGCTAGAAACGAAAAAAGCCCTGTCTTCATAACGAAGACAGGGCTTTTTTGAAGCCTAGAGCTTGGCGCTTACGCGTCGATAGAAATAACGACTTCTTCGCCAGATTGCTCTTGTTCAGGCATATCCATCAATACTGGGTTTTCTACCTCAGTAAGAATGTCTTTGGTTACGTCACCAGCCGCAATCTCACGCAAAGCGTGTACGGTTGGCTTGTCATCAGACCACTCGATGCTGCTGTCAGCACCATTAGCCAGCTGACGCGCACGCTTGCTTGCTACAAGCACAAGCTCAAAGCGGCTTTCTACGTTTTCCAAACAATCTTCTACGGTAATGCGTGCCATGCCGCAATCCTCATAAATTCGTACAGACAAAAACGGCTCCCGAGTTGGAGCCGATAAGGGCGCGGATTCTACACCTAGTTAAGCAAAGACTCAATTAAAGCGCTTTGGGCCGCCGCTTGATTAGGCTGACGCAAGCGCTGGCTGCGGAAAATTGTCAGCAACTCAGCAAGTGCGACATCAAAATCATCGTTGATCACTACGTAGTCAAACTCAGCCCAATGCGACATCTCCGACTCCGCGTCCTGCATGCGCCGCGCAATCACTTCATCAGAGGCTTGGCCTCGGC
>JAPPPA010000146.1 GCA_028817755.1 Gammaproteobacteria bacterium
AATCGCTTTCGCGATAGCGGCGTTTCATGTGGCAGAGAATGCCTTCAAAGGTACGCGAGCGTTTACTCTCTTCGCCGCGTTCGTTGTAGTACACAAACTCAATCTTTTTCTCGCCACTACCGTAGAGCAGCACTTTTTGCTGTTTTGGCGTGAGTTCGTTCCACTTGGTATCAACACTAAAGCCGTAAGCGTTTGCTACGCCTTTGACTAAGGCAAAAGACCAAGGGTTACGACGGTCCCAGCCTTGGATGGCGCCGCCTGCCATGCTGAGCGTGGGGTTTTTAACGACTTTTGCTGGATCGAAAAACTGTTGTACGCCAAGGCCATCGCAAGTCGGGCAGGCGCCAGTGGGGTTGTTGAATGAGAATAAGCGCGGCTCTAATTCCGGCAAGCTGTAGCCACAGTGGTGGCAGGCCATATTGGCGGAGAAGGTGAGCGGCTCTTCTAGCCCGGCTTCGCCTTCACGCATGGGCGCAACGATGGCAATGCCGCCGGTTAGGCGCAGCGCGGTTTCAAAGCTTTCGGCTAGGCGCTGTTTTAGGTCTTCGCGCACTTTGAAGCGATCGACCACGATTTCAATCGTGTGTTTCTTGCGTAGCTCTAGTTCGGGTGCGTCATCTAGCTCAACCATTTCACCGTTAATACGGGCGCGGATAAAGCCTTGTGCGCGCATTTCGTCGAGCAGTTTGAGGTGTTCGCCTTTGCGTTCTTGCACCACGGGAGCGAGCAGCATGAGGCGGCTTTCTTCTGGTAGCTCCAAAACACGGTCGACCATTTGGCTAACGGTTTGCGCTTCTAGAACGGTGTCGTGATCTGGGCACTTCGGCGTGCCAACGCGGGCGAAGAGTAGACGCAGGTAATCGTATATCTCAGTCACAGTGCCCACAGTTGAGCGCGGGTTGTGGCTGGTGGATTTTTGCTCAATCGAAATCGCAGGGCTTAGGCCTTCAATGGAATCTACATCGGGCTTTTCCATCAGCGACAGGAACTGGCGCGCGTAGGCAGAAAGCGATTCCACATAACGGCGTTGGCCGTCTGCATAAATGGTGTCAAACGCCAGTGATGATTTGCCAGAGCCGGATAAACCGGTGATAACAATCAGCTTGTCGCGCGGTAAATCGACGTCGATATTTTTCAGATTGTGGGTGCGGGCACCGCGAACGCGGATGGTGTCGAGACGGGATTGCGACATTGTTATCTAAGTGGCTAAGCAAACCTGATACTATACCGCCTCTGCGTTACTAAACGCGGCCTTTCGTCCCATTTTTAACTTGTTTTAGCCGCTTCCGCTCTGTGTCTTCAAACGCCTTTACCCCATTAGAAAAACGCGCTGTTTTTAGCCTTGCGCTTGTGTTGATGCTGCGCATGTTGGGCTTGTTTATGTTGCTGCCGGTTATTGCTTTGGTGGCGGGCGCTGTAGAAGGTAATACACCGATGTTGGTGGGTATTGCAGTTGGCATTTATGGGCTTACTCAGGCGGCGTTACAAATCCCGTTTGGCGTGCTTTCTGATCGCATTGGCCGTAAGCCGGTGATGTGGCTTGGGCTGGCGATTTTTGTGGCTGGCTCGTTGCTTGCGTGGCAAGCCGCTGATATCTACTGGATGATTGCCGGCCGCGTGTTGCAAGGCGGCGGTGCGATTGCGGCAGCGGGTTCTGCCTTGGCGGCAGATTTAACCCGTGAAAGCCAGCGCACTAAGGCGATGGCCTTACTGGGCGCGAGCGTCGGTATGGCGTTTACCTTGTCGCTATTTGTAGGGCCGTTGTTAGTAGAGCCGCTAGGTGGCCAAGGTCTGTTCTTGGGTTCTGCCGTTGCCGGCGTGTTGGCGATGCTGTTGTTGTTACGTGTACCGAACCCGGAGCAACGTAAAACCAATAACTACCAAATTTCCGCCGTATTGCAGCCGCAGTTGTTGCGACTCAATTTCTCCGTATTTGTCTTGCATGCCTTAGTCACCAGTTTGTTTGTGGTGGCGCCCGGTTTATTGCGTGACCAATTTGCAATGCCAGTATCCGATCACTGGATGGTTTGGCTGGGTGTTGTGGTTGGTTCTTTAGCCTTAATTTTGCCGATTGTGATGAAGGCTGATAAAAACGATCGCAGTATGCGTCGGCTGCCTTTGTCTATCGCAGCGTTAGCAGCGGGCATGGCAATGGCCAGCCAAGCCGGTGACTTACAGATGTTGATACTGGCCTTGCTGCTGTTCTTCGCTGGCTTTAATTTCTTAGAAGCGGCCATGCCTGCACTGGTATCAAAAATGGCTGGTGAAGAGTGGCGCGGCGCGGCCATGGGCGTTTTTGCCAGCAGCCAGTTTTTAGGTGCGTTTGCTGGTGGCGTATGGGCCGGTTGGGTGAGTGCCAGCTGGGGCCCGCAAAGAGTTTTTGTAGTCGCGGCCGTGGCGGCGATCGCTTGGTATATGATGATGCGATGGTGGGTTAACCGTGCGGACGAAGACACGGAACTACCAGAACAAACAAACCCGTCAGAGGAAGTGAATTAGATGGCACGTGGTGTAAATAAAGTTATTTTGGTTGGTAATCTGGGTTCTGATCCAGAGAACAAATACCTGCCAAGTGGCAGCTCTGTAAGCGAATTCAGCGTAGCGACAACCCGCGCGTGGAAAAACAAAGACAGCGGCCAGCAGCAAGAAGAAACCGAGTGGCATCGCATTACTGCCTTTGGCCGTCAGGCTGAAATTTGCGGCGAGTACCTGCGTAAAGGTTCTCAGGTTTACATTGAAGGCCGTTTGAAAACTGACAAATGGCAAGACCAGCAAGGCAACACCCGTTACACCACCAAGGTAGTGATGGAAAACATGCAAATGCTAGGTGGCCGCGGCGGTTCTGCGCCGATGGGCGACAACGGCGGTTTTGGTGCTCAGCAACAACAAGGCGGCCAGCAAGGTGGTGGTCAATGGGGCGGTCAGCAGCAACAGCAGCAGCCTCCTCAGCAGAACCAAGGTTGGAATCCGCAGCCGACTGGTGGCCAAGGTAGTCAAGCGCCGGCTGGTGACACAGGTATCATCGACGACGATATTCCGTTCTAGCCAGCACGCCTATTAAATATCCAAGAAGCCCGCACCGCGGGCTTCTTTTGTAAGAAACATAGTGAAGATAGTGACATGAGCAATATCCCATCCTGCTTTAAAGCCTACGACGTACGCGGCAAAGTGCCGAGCGAGCTAAACCCAGAATTGGCTTACAACATCGGCCGTGCCTTTGTGCAATTTACGGGGGCGACGTCGGTCGCGGTTGGTCGTGATATGCGTTTGTCTGGTCCTGAAATTTGCGCGGAATTAATGCGTGGCTTAACCGAGCAAGGCGCAGATGTATTGGATATTGGTGTCGTAGGTACCGAAGAGGTGTATCACGCAACTTTTAGCCAAGGTTTGGGCGGCGGCATTATGGTGACCGCGAGCCATAACCCGGCGGACTACAACGGCATGAAAATGGTGCGCGCAGAAGCTCGCCCAATTTCTGCTGATACCGGTTTGATGGATATTGGCGCCTTGGCGGTGGCAGGTGAGTTTGAAGCATCTGACCGCACCGGCAATATTACTGAAAAAGATCTTCGCCCTGAGTACGCGCAGTTCTTGCTTGGTCAGGTCGATGTGCCGAGCTTGAAGCCGTTCAAAGTGGTGACTAACGCCGGTAACGGCTGCGCCGGCTTGGTAGTGGATGCGATTTCGCCTTCACTGCCGTTCGAGCTTGTGAGCTTGCAACACGAGCCTGACGGCACCTTCCCAAATGGCGTGCCTAATCCGCTATTGGTAGAAAACCGTGAGCTAACCGCTAAAGCCGTACGCGATAGCGGCGCTGACTTTGGTGTGGCTTGGGACGGCGATTTTGACCGCTGCTTCTTGTTTGACGAGAACGGCAACTTTATCGAGAGTTATTATCTGATCAGCTTGATCGCTGAAACCTTGCTGGAACGCGAGCAGGGCGCAGCGATTGTTTATGACCCGCGTCTCACTTGGGCAACCGTAGAAACCGTGGCGAATGCCGGTGGTAAGCCGGTGCAGTCGAAATCCGGCCACGCCTTTATGAAAGACGTGATGCGTGAAGAAGACGCCATTTACGGAGGCGAAATGAGCGCGCATCATTATTTCCGCAGCTTTGCCTACTGCGACAACGGCAACTTGCCATGGTTGTTTATTGCTGAGCTGATGGCTAAAACCGGTAAGTCTTTATCTCAGTTGATTGGCGAGCGCGAAGCTGCTTACCCAATCAGCGGTGAGATCAATAGCCGTATTGAAGACCCAGACGCCAAGATCGCCGAGATCCGCGCCAAGTACGAGCCGGACTGCGAAAGCATTGACCTAATGGATGGCATCGGTATTAACTTCGCCGACTGGCGCTTTAACCTGCGTAAATCCAACACCGAGCCATTGGTGCGTTTGAACTTAGAAGCGAAATGCGATAAAGCCCTTTGTGACAGCAAAACGGAAGAGTTACTTTCCATTTTGCGCTGCTAGTTAGTCACTGGTTTAGCCGCTAGCGCTCCGACACCTATGACACCCATTAAACGTGTCGCCTTATACCTAGGCCCATTGTTGGGTCTGGCGCTCGCGGCTTGGTTGAATGCCAGCGGCCAATCTTTTGATGTGGTTGTCACGGCAGGCCTGACGGTATGGGTAGCGTTATGGTGGGTGTTTGAGCCGGTTCCGATTCCCATTACTTCGTTACTGCCGCTGGCCGTTTTGCCGGGGCTGGGGGTGCTGAGCCAAAAAGAAGTTAGCGCCGCCTACGGCCACAAATTAATTTTGTTATTGCTTGGTGGTTTTTTGCTATCTACGGCCATGGCTAAGAGTGGCGCTCATCGGCGCTTGGCGCTGAACATGGTTAACCTGTTCGGAGCTAGCAGCCCCAAACGTGTGCTGTGGGGCTTTATGGCAGCCACCGCGCTGCTGAGTATGTGGATTTCCAACACCGCAACGACCTTGATGATGCTGCCGATTGCATTAGCGGTGATTGAAAGCAGCAAAGGGGACCCTAAATTCTCGCCGATGTTATTACTCGGTATCGCTTATGCCGCGAGTATTGGCGGCATGGGTACGCCAATTGGCACGCCGCCGAACTTGGCCTTTATGCAGCAATATTCAAAGGCGACCGGTACCGAACCCAGTTTTGCCGAATGGATGGCATGGGCGTTGCCAGCGATGATTCCTATGTTGGCGCTGGCGGCTTGGTGGTTGGGCAAGAAAATTGCGCCGCAAGGGCAGCTGCAGTTGCCGAGTGTGGGCTCTTGGCAGAGCATTGAAAAACGCGTGTTGGCCGTGTTTGCGTTAACCGCCTTGGCTTGGGTTACGCGCAAAGAACCGTTCGGTGGTTGGTCTGAATGGTTCGGTTTGCCGCATGTGAACGACGCCCATGTGGTCTTGCTGGCGGTTGTTTTGATGTTTGTGATTCCTGATAGTAGCCGCCATGAGGACGGCAGAGCTGGTCGCTTACTCGACTGGCAAACAGCCAATCAGATTCCTTGGGGAATCTTACTGTTGTATGGCGGAGGCTTAACCATTGCCGCGGCCTTTAAACAGTCTGGTTTGAGCGCCATATTGGCCGAAGCGCTATCGCCGCTGCATGCCTTGCCGCTTATCGCCTTAATTGCGGCGGTGTGTTTAATGGTGACGTTTTTAACCGAGCTGACGAGCAATACCGCTACCACTATTTTGCTACTGCCAGTTTTGGCGGCGGCTGCGGTGTCGGTGGATGTCGATCCGCTATTGTTGATGTTGCCAGCCACACTTACTGCCAGTTGCGCGTTTATGTTTCCGGTGGCTACCGCACCCAATGTGATTGTGTTTGGTACCGGGCAGCTCACAGTGGCGCAAATGGCGAGAACGGGTTTTGTATTGAACCTGCTTGGTGTTGCCGTGGTGACGTCGATAATTTGGTTGCTGTTCGCTCGTTAGCGCGTTGTAGTCGCTGCTTGCGCTGTGGCTAAAAATGCTACAATCCGCGCCCTTTTTTATTTCTAACTGCTGATTTTCTGTGACTGACGCTACCGCACAAAAGAAAGTTTTTGTTCAAACTTGGGGCTGCCAAATGAACGAGTATGACTCGTCGAAAATGGCGGATGTCCTCGGTAAAGAGCGCAACTTTGTACAAGTGGAAAACGCCGAAGAAGCCGATGTCATTCTGCTGAATACCTGCTCGATCCGTGAGAAAGCGCAGGAAAAAGTATTTTCGCAGCTTGGCCGTTGGAAACCACTTAAGAAGAAAAATCCAGATTTAGTGATTGGTGTGGGCGGCTGCGTCGCCAGCCAAGAAGGCGAAGCCATTCGCGAGCGCGCACCGTATGTAGACATGGTGTTCGGCCCACAAACATTGCACCGTTTGCCTGAGCTATACGACAGCGTTAAAACTGACCGTAAACCGGCGGTAGATATTTCTTTCCCAGAAATTGAGAAGTTTGATCGTTTGCCAGAGCCGCGCGCCGAAGGCCCTTGTGCCTTTGTTTCCATCATGGAAGGTTGCAGCAAATACTGCACATTCTGCGTAGTGCCTTATACCCGTGGCGAAGAAGTCAGCCGTCCGCTAGATGATGTGCTGCTTGAATGCGCACAGCTGGCCCAGAAGGGCGTGCGTGAGATCAATTTGCTTGGTCAAAACGTGAATGCTTACCGTGGCGAGACGGATGATGGTGATGTGGCTGACCTGGCCTTGCTAATCAACTATGTCGCCGCGATTGATGGCATTGATCGCATCCGCTTTACCACCTCGCACCCGGTTGAGTTTAGCGACAGCCTTATTCAGGCCTTTGCTGAAGTGCCTGAGCTGGCCAACTTTGTACACCTGCCTGTACAGGCTGGCTCCGACAACGTGCTTGCGGCGATGAAGCGTGGTCATAACTGTCAGTACTACATCGACAAAATTAATAAGCTGAAAGAAGTGCGCCCCGACATCGGCATTTCTTCCGACTTTATTGTGGCTTACCCGCTGGAAACAGATGAGGACTTTGAAGCGACAATGGACCTGATCGAAACCATTCGTTTTGACCAGTCTTTCAGCTTTATCTTTAGCCCACGCCCGGGCACGCCGGCTGACTTATTGGCGAATGACCGTATTCCTGAAGAAGTGAAGAAAGCTCGCTTGGCGCGCTTGCAAGCACGCATTCGTGAGTTTCAAGCGGAATACAGCGAAGCGATGGTTGGCACCGTGCAACGTGTATTGGTTGAGAAAGTCTCTAAGCAAAACATGATGCAGCTGAGCGGCCGCACTGAAAACCTACGTTGGGTGCACTTTGATGCGCCAGCACGTTTGGTGGGTGAATTTGTGGACGTATACATTACCGAAGCGACTACCAATGCCTTACGCGGCCGTGTAGTGACTGACGAAACGGCCATCGCTTAATGCCAATCAAAACCCAACTTACACTGAAGCCAGAGAATAACGAGCAGTTAGCTAATCTCTGTGGGCCTTTTAATCAGCACTTACAGCATTTAGAGCGCCGCTTAGGCGTGCAAATCAGCAATCGTGCGCATCAGTTTTCGGTTCAAGGGCCGAAAGACATGGTGCAGGCCGCTGAGCAGTTACTGCTAGAGCTCTATGACGTGGCCGGTGAAGAAACACTGACGCCCGGCCATATCCACTTAAGCCTGCAAGAGTCGTCAGTTGATCAATTGAGCGAAGCGCAACGTGATGACGTCACTGTAAAAACACGTCGCGGCATTATTCGTGCGCGTGGTGCTAATCAGCAGCATTACCTTGCCGATATTCTCAGCCATGACATTAACTTTGGTATTGGTCCTGCCGGTACCGGCAAAACGTATTTAGCTGTTGCTTGCGCGGTAGATGCCCTAGAGCGTGGCGAAGTGCGTCGTATTTTGTTGGTACGCCCAGCGGTAGAAGCGGGCGAAAAGCTGGGCTTTCTACCCGGTGATATGACCGACAAAGTGGATCCCTATCTACGCCCCTTATACGACGCCCTGTATGAAATGCTGGGCTTCGAAAAGGTCGATCGCCTGCTCGAAAAGAACGTGATCGAGATTGCGCCTTTAGCCTTTATGCGTGGCCGTACTCTGAATGAGAGCTTTATCATTCTGGACGAAGCCCAAAACACCAGCGTTGAGCAAATGAAGATGTTCTTAACGCGGATTGGCTTTGGTTCGCGTGCAGTGATTACCGGCGATTTAACGCAGGTTGATTTGCCGCGTCATCAACGCTCAGGCCTGCGTGATATTGCGCATATTCTGCGTAAGGTAGACGGCGTGAGCTTTACCCATTTCACCGGTGCTGACGTAGTGCGTCATCCGCTTGTGCAACGTATTGTCGAAGCCTATGAATACGCAGAAGCTGATGGCACTTTGGAAGATAAACGCTAACCGTGATTAGCCTGCAACTTGCCGAATCCGCACCTGTTTCAGAGCAGCAGTTCACCACTTGGGCGCAAGCCGCCTTACTGGAAAGCGCCGCAGGCGAGGTCGCCATTCGCGTGGCCTCTGCTGAAGAGGTGCAAACCCTGAATCGCGACTATCGCGGCAAAGACAAACCCACCAATGTCCTGAGCTTCCCATCAGAACTCCCTCCTGAGCTGGCCGCTGAATGTGAAGAATTAGAGCTAGGCGATATTGTGATCTGTGCGGATGTGGTTGCTAGCGAGGCTGAAGAGCAGGGCAAGTCATTGGAAGCGCATTGGGCGCATATGGTGGTGCACGGCATGTTGCATCTACAGGGTTATGACCATATTGACGACGCCGAGGCCGACGTAATGGAAGCCCTAGAAATCAAAATTCTGGCGGGATTAGGTTTTGCTAATCCCTATGAAATGCCTTAACTTATTCATCCCAATGGTAACCATCAGTTCGTAATGAACACCGACCAACCTCCGTCCCAACCTCCATCGAATAGCCGCACACTCGCTTATGCCGCCGAATTGCCTTGGTGGCAAAGACTGCTTTTAAAGTTTTTCCCAAGCTTTATGCCACGGCCTAGCGCCGTACAACACCTTGCTGATATTGCTCGCGCGGCACACGCTGAGCACATTATCGACAGCGACTTACACACCATGATTGACGGCGTTTTCAGCGTGGCTGACACGCGTGTTCGTGACATTATGGTGCCGCGTGCGCAGATGATTGTGGTTGACCGCGACGCGCCCATTGATGAGTTACTCAACACCGTATTGAATTCGGGCCACTCGCGTTTTCCGGTAATGACCGAAGACCGCGAAGAGGCAGTCGGCATTTTGCTGGCAAAAGATCTGCTGCGTTATGTGGTCGAAAATCCGGGCCAAGCAATTGACCTGCGCGAAGTATGCCGTGGCGTAAAACTGGTGCCAGAAAGCAAACGCTTGAATGTGTTGCTAGCCGAGTTTCGTGCGGCGCGTACGCACTTGGCCTTGGTGGTCGACGAGTACGGCGGCATCTCTGGCTTGGTGACGATTGAAGACGTGCTTGAGCAAATCGTCGGTAGCATTGATGACGAGCATGACGACGAAGAAGCGCCCAATATC
>JAPPPA010000212.1 GCA_028817755.1 Gammaproteobacteria bacterium
TATCAAAGAGTGCGAATTCAATCTGGCGTAGCATCATTAAACCGCTCTGGAAGTTTTTCGCCGCGGTCATTTTTTCAAACAATTCTTGTGGCAGTGGTTCGCCGGTTTCCCAGTGTTGGGCAAAGCTATCTAAGGCTTCTTTTTCCCAAGCCCAGTTCTCTAAGAACTGGCTAGGTAGTTCTACCGCATCCCATTCCACACCACTAATGCCCGCTAGGCCGGTCACTGTGACCTGCGTGAGCATGTGGTGTAAGCCGTGGCCGAATTCATGGAATAGCGTGACGACTTCGTCGTGTGTGAGTAGCGCAGGTTTGTTGCCAACCGGTGGTGTGGCGTTGCACACCAAGTAGGCGACAGGTACATCGGTTTGGCCTTCTTTCACCACGCGCGAACGGCATACGTCCATCCATGCGCCGCCGCGTTTGTGTTGGCGTGCGTAGCAGTCTAAGAAGAACTGACCTCGAAGTGAGCCGTCTTCATCAAAGATAGAGAAGAAGCGGATGTCATCGCGGTAGTGGTGGGCGAAATCGGTCGCTTCAATGCGCACATTAAAGAGCCGTTGGGCTACGTTAAATAAGCCGTCGAATACTTTTTCAGCAGGGAAGTAGGGGCGTAAGTCCTCGTCGCTAATGGCGTATTTGGCCTGACGGAGCTTTTCGCTCCAATAGCTGACGTCCCAAGCTTCCAATTCGTCTGCGCCTTGCTGGGCAGCAAAGGCTTTTACTTCGGCGTAGTCAGTCTCGGCTTGCGCTTTGCTCTTATCTGCAAGGTCTAGCAGGAAGCTTTCAACCTGTTCGCTGCTATCGGCCATTTTGGTGGCGAGCGACAGTTCGGCGTAATTGTTAAAGCCGAGCAGCTGCGCTTTCTCATGGCGTAGCGCCAGAATCTCATTCATGAGTGGCGAGTTATCCTGCTCTGCTGGGCCAAGCTCAGATGCACGCGTGGTGTAGGCGCGGTAAACCGCCTCGCGCAGCTTACGGTTGTCGGCGTAAGTCATTACGGCGATATAGCTCGGCATTTGTAGGTTAACCAGCCAGCCGTCCTTTTCCTGCTGCTCAGCAAATTGCTTAAGCATGGCTTTGCTGGAGTCAGGTATGCCGCTTAATTCAGCTTCGTCGCTAATGGGTTTTTCCCAAGCGTTCGTCGCATCCAACAAGTTGTTGCTGAATTGGCTGGTGAGTGTAGATAGGCGTTGGGCGATTTCTTTGTAACGGGCTTTATTGTCGTCGGCCAAGGCAACGCCAGATAGCTGAAAATCACGCAGTGTGTCGGTAATCAGTTTTTGCTGAGCGCTGTCGAGCGAGTCGAACTCGGCGCTATCGCGAATGCTTTGAATGGCCGCATAAAGCTGCTGGTTCTGACCAATTTCGGTATGGAAATCCGACAACTTCGGCAAGCAAGCATCATGTGCCTCGCGCAGCTCGTCGCTGTTCATCACCATATTCAAATGCCCTACTGGCGACCATGTGCGGCTTAGGGTTTCTTCTAATGCCTCGAGAGGTTCTATCAGGCCTTTCCAGTTGAAGTTGGCTTGAGAAAGCAGTGCTTCTAAAGCAGCACGCTGCTTCGCTAAGGTTTCATCAATCGCGGGTACAACGTGGTCTGGCTGGATGTTGTCGAACGCAGGTAGTTCTTGGGTGTTGAATAATGGGTTAATCATGATTTATCAGCTAAACAGGTAATGCCTTATAGCTGGGGTTGGAGGGCTGAAAAACAAGGGTTAGAAGAGGTCGCGAACGCTCGCAATCCAAATGGCGAAGCCGCCTGCGATAAGAAATATTGGCCCACCTACGGCGGCCTTGGTGAGGTAACGTTTTGCCAGTCGTTGCGGCGCGAAGGTGGAAATCAGCATCGGCGCGCCACGTTGGGGCTTTTTCACTAGGTGAATCGGGTCTTGGTCGAGCAGGTGGGAATGTTGCTGCTGAATTTCTTCTTTGGCTGCGCTGCGCGCTTCGGCCCATTCTTGTTCGCAGATTTCGCCGTCTTGGTTTTTGTCGAAACGCAGTAGCAGTTGCTGTTGGTTCTGTTTCCATTGCCGTAGTTTTTCGCCCACGGCCTCATGC
>JAPPPA010000046.1 GCA_028817755.1 Gammaproteobacteria bacterium
GTAATAAGCGCTGTTGTTGGCCATTGGTTTCAACTAAATCATCAACAAGAAAGTCGGCGCTAATTGTGCTGCCATCACAATCAGAAGGCAGTGTTTTCTGATGATAAGAAAGCGCTGTAACGATAAAAAGTACTGCGCCAAGGCCAAATGCTAAAGCTGGCAATGCATGTGCTTGGCGCTTCAAAAACAGCGCCAACAGTACTAGCGAATAGCAGATTAATGTGGGAGCAAAATAAGCCTGCCAGTTGGCAGCCCAATTAGCGGCAAACACCGCACCTGCCGCGAACGCAATACTCGTTGCGACAAGCCTAAACTTCATTTACAGCGTAACGAGCTTGCCGTTCTGTAATAGTTCTTGGCGTGGCATTTTCGCCGCAAGATGTTCGTCATGCGTAACCAACACGATTGCGGTATTGGTTTGTTGGTTAAGCTCTAACATCAGCTCAAACACTTGCATGGCGTTTTCTTGATCTAAGTTGCCCGTCGGCTCGTCCGCCAAGACTACCGCTGGCTCTGACACCAATGCACGAGCAACGGCTGCACGTTGGCGCTCACCACCGGAAAGCTCCGAAGGCCGGTGCTTTAGGCGTTTTACGAGCCCCACTCTATCCAGCATCGTTGCCGCCCGTTCAGAGGCCTCTTTGGTGGATTTGCCGGCCAGCAGCAACGGCATGGCAACGTTTTCTAAGGCGTCAAACTCAGGCAACAGATGATGGAACTGATACACAAAGCCCATATGTTGATTGCGTAAGCGCCCAAGCTTTGCGGGTGATAAACCACGAATATCGATCCCAGCAACACTAACATCACCACTATCAGCTGTATCTAAACCGGCCAATAGCTGTAGTAGTGTTGATTTGCCAGAGCCTGAAGCGCCCACAATCGCTAGCGTTTCGCCCGCCTGTACGGTTAACTCAAGCGAATCAAGCACAACCAGCTTCTCGCCAGCATCGTCATAGCTTTTATTTAAGCCGTTAGCGGCTAATACAACGTTACTCATAGCGTAGCGCCTCCGCCGGTTGAATACGCGAAGCCTTCCAGGCCGGATAAAGCGTCGACAGCCAGCTCAACAAGAAAGCCATGATTGCCGTTTTCCAGACGTCAGCAGAATGTAGCTCGCCATTAAGCTCGCTAATCACGTAAACGTCGCTAGACAATAAATCTCGCCCTGCTAGGCGCTCAATAAAGGGCACTACGACGTCTACGTTTAGCGCTAATGCCACGCCTCCGGCCACACCTAACACGGTGCCTAGTGCGCCAATTACAAAGCCCTGAATCATAAATATCCGCATGATGGTGCCCGGTGTCGCGCCTAAGGTACGCAGCACGGCGATATCACCCTGCTTATCTGTGACCACCATCACTAGGGCCGAAACAATGTTGAAAGCAGCGACAGCAATAATGAGCAATAAAATGAAGAACATAACCGTTTTTTCTGTCGCAATAGCTTGGAAGAAATTACGGTGCTGACGCGTCCAGTCAGAGACAAACCAAGGCCCAGAGATATTCATTTCGATATCGCGGCGCAACTTCGGTGCTGCAAACATATCGTCAAACTGCAGACGTAAGCCGGTTACCTGGCTGCCTACGCGATAAAGGCGTTGCGCGTCTGAAAGATGAATGAGGGCCAACGAGCGATCGTACTCGTACATATCGGCGCTAAAGATGCCAACCACTTCAAAACGGCGAAAACGCGGCACAATTCCGGCTGGCGTTAAGCTAGCTTTGGGAATCATTAAGTCGACTTTCTCACCAACGCCCACGGCAAGAGCTTCAGCAAGTTTATCCCCTAGTACAATGGTGAATTCGCCAGCTTCTAAGTCTGTCAGCTTGTTCTGCTGCATAAACTCGTCAACACGAGATACCGCGGCTTCTTGCTCTGGGTCAACACCACGAATTTGCACGCCACTAAATAAGCTGCCATTGCGTAACATGCCCTCGCCCTCAATAAACGGCGCAGAGCCGATTACACGAGGCTGGTCTTTAATTTGCTCTTGCACTAAAGGCCAGTTATCGAGCATTTCAGAGAACGGCAAAA
>JAPPPA010000177.1 GCA_028817755.1 Gammaproteobacteria bacterium
CGTTCAGAGTTCTGGGCAATATTGTTGCCATAGGTGTGTTCGCGGGCTGGTGGTTGGCATTGTGGTTGTTGCCGGCTTTGGTGACGGTATTTGGCACGGGCCGCCAAGTGAACGAGCCTCCGCAAGGCTTGGCAAAGCTAGGTGCTTGGGTGGTGGCTAAGCGAGGCTTGTTATTGCCAGCCACCTTGCTGCTGTTTTTGCCAATTATGGCGATGTTGCCGCGCAATGAAATTAATGACGTATTCCGCGAGTGGTTTGACCGCAGTTATGAAGTGCGTGATGGCATGGAGTTTTCGCTAGAAGAGCTGGGCGGGCTCAGCGCGCTGCACTTCACTTTGGACTCTGGTGAAAAACAGGGTGTTACTCAGGCTAAGTTCTATCAAGAAGTTGCGGCATTCTCTGGGTGGCTAGAGCAGCAACCAGAAGTGGCCCATGTGAGTAGCTACTTGCCTATTTTGAAGCGCATGAATCGTGTATTAAATGGCGATGTGGCTGAGCAATATGTGTTGCCTGAAGATGAAGACTTAGCAGCGCAATATTTAACTATTTACGAATTGTCGCTGCCTTATGGTCAGAGCCTGAATAATTTATTGGATTTGTCTAAGCAACGAGCACGTGTCACGGCAACGCTTGGGCGCGTAACTTCGAAAGAGCTAAAAGCATTTGATAGCCGTGCGCAGCAATGGCTGCAAACTAATGCGCCGAATATTGTGGATGCGGTGGGCAGCGGCACGCCGAAGATGTTTGCTGAGCTTGGGCAGCGCAATATTCGCAGCATGTTGAAAGGCACTGTGTTGGCCTTGCTGTTGATTTCTGTGTTGCTTATTTTTGCCTTGCGCTCGGTCAAGATTGGTTTGATTAGCATGTTGCCCAATTTGATCCCCGCGGCGCTGGGTTTTGGCTTGTGGGCCATGATTAGTGGGCAGGTAAATTTGGCACTATCAGTGGTCATGGGTATGACCCTTGGGATTGTGGTGGACGATACCATTCACTTTCTTAGCAAATACCAACGTGCGCGCCGCCAGCAAAACCGCAATGCGGCAGAGGCGGTGCAATATGCGTTTAGTACGGTTGGTCGTGCCTTATGGGTGACTTCTGTCGTGTTGGTGTTGGGCTTCTTGGTGTTGGCGTTTTCCGACTTTGCGCCCACAGCTGATATGGGATTACTAACGGCTATCGTGATTGCGATGGCGTTGTTTGCGGATTTTTTCTTTTTGCCGCCGCTATTAATAAAACTGGATAAAGGGGACAGGCGATGAAATTAGTACAGATGTTTTGGGCTGCTGCTGCGACTTTGGTTGTAGGTAGTGCGCAGGCGATGCCGGATTTAGAAGGTAAGTCGCCATTAGAAGCGGGTACAGAGTTGGCGGAATATGCCGAGACGGTGCATGCCGGTTGGACTAGCTCGAAATCAGAAGGCCGCATGGTGCTGCGCGACGCGCAAGGTTCCGAAAATACGCAAAAACTGAAAACGTGGTTGTTGGAATCGGAAGGCGGTAAAGATGGCGGGCGTTCCTTTATTGTTTATGACGAAAAAGGCACCGCGCTGTTGACGCACATGAAGCGCACTAAATCTGATAATCAGTGGGTGTGGATTCCCGGCTTGAAACGCAAAATGCGAGTGAAAGCCGCGAACATTACCGGTGCCTTTATTGGTAGTGAGTTTGCGATTGAAGACTTGCGTTCGCAGTATCCAGAGAAATACGAAATCACTTTGCTCGGCGAGGAAGAATACGAGGGCAAAATGTGCTGGAAGCTTCAGCGCGTGCCTCTGGTGAAAGAAACGGGTTACAGCAAACATATTGTGTGGATGGATCAGAAAGAATTCCTATTCCTTAAGACGGAGTTCTACGACAAAAAGGGCGATTTGATAAAAACGCTCACCACGCATGACTGGCAGCAATACAACGACGTCTTCTGGCGTCCGAACCGTTCCAGCATGGTGAACCATCAGACTGGGCGTAGCAGCGATATGCTGATGGACGATATTGAGTTGGGCATTAAGCTGAAAAAATCCAGCTTTGAAGCGGGGCGCGGTTTGATGCGCGAAGCGAAATAAGCGCGGCTTAAATTAATTCTGCATAACGGCTCGCATTGCGGGCCGTTTTCTTTCGTGGGGTCTGTCTTCTATAATCGCGCGCCCATTTCCTCTGTGAACGACCCATGAACCTGCAGCCCGCAATCGCCACTGGTGTGAATGCTCTTGGCCTGACGTTAAATGACGATCGGCTGTCGCTGCTATGCGATTTTGTGGGTTTGCTGGATAAGTGGAATAAGGCTTACAACCTCACCGCGGTGCGTGATGTAAACCAAATGGTGCCGATGCATATTTTGGACTCACTCGCGATTGCGTCATTGATTACCGGAGCAACTTTGCTAGACGTGGGAACAGGGCCAGGCTTGCCGGGGATCCCGCTGGCAATCGCGCAGCCACAGCGTCAGTTTGTGTTGTTAGATAGCAACATCAAAAAAACGCGTTTTGTACAACAGGCCGTGTTGGAGCTGGGTTTGCCCAATGTGCAGGTGATGCATGCTCGGGTTGAGGAATACCAACCTTCGGCGCCTTTTGATACCGTAACCGCCCGCGCTTTTGCGCCCTTGGCACGCATGTTGCCTCAGGTCGGAGGGCATGTTGCTGCCGATGGCTGTGTATTGGCGATGAAATCGCAACGTGCAGATGAAGAATTAGAGCAGGCGCCACAAGGCTGGCGACTGGAAGAAACAATAGAACTAGAAGTTCCCGGTGTGCTGGGTGCGCGTTGCGCACTGCGACTGGTGAAAACGTAACGGGTTAAGCAGTAGGCATGGCCAAGATTCTCGCAATAGCAAATCAAAAAGGCGGCGTGGGTAAAACCACTACCGCAGTTAACTTGGTGGCGGCATTGGCGCGCACCAAGCGACGTGTGCTGCTGGTAGATCTAGATCCGCAAGGCAATGCCACCATGGGTGTGGGCGTTGATAAAGAGACGGTCGAAAACTCAGTAACCAATGTGTTGCTAGACGATATGCCGGCTCGCCAAGCCATTCAAAAGTTAGACGATCACGGCTTTTGGGTATTGCCTGCCAATGCTGATTTAACGGCTGCGGAGGTCGGCTTGGTTGATGCAATTGCGCGTGAGCAGGTGCTGAATCGTGCCTTGTCGTTGGTAAAAGACGATTTCGATTTTATTTTGATCGACTGCCCGCCGGCGCTAAACCTATTAACGCTGAATGCTTTGGCTTCTGCTGACGGCGTATTGGTGCCAATGCAGTGCGAGTATTACGCAATGGAAGGCTTGGCGGCGCTGCTCGATACCATTGAAAAGATCCGAGCGGCGCTAAATGGTCGTCTGCAGGTGGAAGGTATTCTTCGCACCATGTATGACCCGCGTAATAACCTTTCTAATGATGTGTCGGAACAATTGGTGGCCCACTTTGGTGACAAGGTCTTCCGTACCCAGATTCCACGCAATGTACGTTTGGCCGAAGCGCCAAGTCACGGTATCCCGATTATTGAATATGACAGCGCCTCTAAAGGTGCGCACGCTTATCTCGCTTTGGCGGGTGAGCTACTGAGGAGAGCAGCCTAATGGCACAGAAACGCCGAGGCCTTGGGCGCGGATTTGACGCGCTATTAAGTAAAGAAACGCCTGCGCCGAATAGCGTTGAGGAAAAAGCTAGTCTCAAACAGCTATCGGTTGCCTGTATTCAGCGTGGTCGTTACCAGCCGCGTTCAGTGTTTGATGAGTCGGCTCTACAAGAGCTAGCTGATTCGATTAAGCAACAAGGCGTGGTGCAGCCGGTTGTGGTTCGTCCGGTGGGCGAGGCTGAGCACGGTGGCACGCAGTATGAATTAATCGCAGGTGAGCGCCGTTGGCGTGCTGCGCAAATGGCTGGTCTACATGAAGTGCCAGCTGTTATTCGTGATGTGCCGGATGAATCCGCCATTGCGATGTCGCTGATTGAAAATATTCAGCGTGAAAACCTTAACCCTTTAGAAGAAGCTGTCGCTTTAAAGCGCTTGATGGATGAGTTTGGTATGACTCACCAGCAAGTGGCCGAGGCAGTGGGGCGCTCTCGCGCCGCAGTCAGTAACTTGCTGCGTTTGTTAGAGCTGTCTTTGCAAGTGAAGCCGATGGTTGAAGCCGGCGAGCTTGATATGGGCCATGCGCGCGCATTGTTGCCGCTGCCTGTGGAAGAGCAGTTGTCAGTGGCGCAAAAAGTTATTGCTGGCGGCTTGTCTGTGCGTGCAACCGAGGCGTTGGTACGCAAAATTTTGCAAGGCAGCGCTACGGAAGAAAAAGCCGCTGTGAGTGGTGATCCGGATGTTGAGCGCTTGGAACGCGATTTGTCTGACAAGTTGGGAGCGCCGGTAAATGTGCGTTACAACGCTGCGGGCAAAGGCCAGCTAACAATTAAATATAGTTCGCTCGATGAATTAGACGGAATTCTTGCCAGAATTCGCTAGTTTTTTTGCAGTGCAGCATTGACCCGAAAGGGTGCGATGAATATACTTCGCGCACTTTTTTCGCCCCTAAGTATCATTCACTGGTGCTGAGGGACTGAACGCTAAGTGATTCGTCCATGAGCGCAGCTAAAAATACGGCGCGCCACCAACTGCCAATGCGGTTAGTGCGCACTCAAGCTTTGGTTGCAATCGTTGTGTCATGTTTATGGCTCATATTTGCGGGCGCGGAACCAGCTTTGGCTGCAGCGTTTGGTGGTTTGATTAGTGTGGTCACTAATCTATATTTTGCGATCCGCAGTTTTTCGTTAGGCCCGGGGGCAACGCCTCAACAGCGTATGCAGGCTTTAGCGAGAGCGGAAGTGATTAAGTTATTGTTGGCGGCGATTATGTTCGCGCTAGCGGCTAAGTATTTCAGCGAACATTTTGTGGTGCTTTTGAGCGCCTGGTTCGCAACCACGGCAGTGTATGCATTTGCATTGCGGTGGCGTTATTAGGTTTTATTAGAGAGAAGAGTATGGCAACTGAAGCGGGCGCTGTTTCTCCGGCTGGTTACATTACCCACCACTTGCAACACTGGACTGTTGGTGAGGGTTTCTGGACGGTAAACGTAGACACTGTTCTATATTCGGCTGTTTTGGGTGCGATTTTCCTATTCTTCTTCCGCATGGCGGCTAAATCTGCAACCGCAGATGTGCCTGGCAAGCTTCAAAACTTCGTCGAAATCTTGGTTGATTTTGTCGACAACTCTGTAAAAGAAAGTTTCCACGGTAAAGACAAGCTCATCGCACCGTTGGCGTTGACCATCTTTGTCTGGGTGTTCTTGTGGAACTTCATGGATTTGATTCCGGTTGATTTGTTGCCAACCTTCGCAACATGGGTAGGTTCTACCTTCTTCGGTGCGGATCCTCATCATGTTTACCACCGCGTTGTGCCTTCTGCTGATATGAGCGCAACCTTTGGTCTGTCAATGTCGGTGTTCTTGTTGATCTTTGTTTACGGCTTCCGTGGCAAAGGCGCTATTAAGTTCTCTAAAGAGTTCTTGTTCCACCCATTTGATCACTTCCTATTTATTCCGTTTAACTTAGTGTTAAACGTGGTTGAATACCTAGCTAAGCCGGTGTCGCTGTCATTGCGACTATTCGGTAACCTATACGCGGGTGAGCTGGTATTCATCCTGATTGCGTTGTTCACCCTGCAAGCCACTGAAGTCAGTGTCATGAACATGGGCTTGGGCTTGGCGCAATTTATCGCTGGATTTGCTTGGGCGTTATTCCATATTTTGGTTATTACGCTGCAAGCATTTGTATTCATGACGTTGACTATTGTTTATCTAAGCATGGCGTATGAAGACCACTAGGTCTGAATAACCAAATAGTTATCGTTTCGAATTTTTTTACTTTTTGTTAACTCTATCTGAGGAAATCCCAATGGAAGCACTCGTCGCAACAATCCAAAGCTCTACTGCGATTACTGTAGGCATGATCTTCGCTCTTGCCGCTCTAGGTACTGCACTAGGTTTCGGTCTGCTAGGTGGCAAATTCTTGGAAGGCGCTGCGCGTCAACCAGAAATGGCCGGTATGCTTCAAACCCGTATGTTCATCATCGCTGGTCTGCTTGATGCGGTATCAATTATTGGTGTAGCTATGGGCATGTTGTTGATGTTCGCTAACCCTCTGCTAGACGCTGCTCTAGCTGCTGTAGGCGCTAAGTAATTAGAGACTTGTCTCTAGTTTTAGTCTTACGAACTTTAGGAGATTAGCTGTGGGTGTAAATGCCACATTATTAGTCCAGATGGCTGTTTTTGCAGCGTTCGTCTGGTTCACCATGAAGTTCGTATGGCCGCCAATCACTAAGGCGATGGAAGAGCGTCAAACCCGCATTTCTGAGGGTTTGGCAGCGGCTGAGCGCGGTACCCGTGAGCTTGCTAACGCACAAGGCGAAAAAGACGCCGTGCTGCGTGAGGCACGTGAGCAGGCTGCCAACATTGTTGCTCAAGCCAATGCTCGTCATGCTGAGATTGTTGAAGAAGCTAAGTCTGCAGCGCAGGCCGAAGCGGATCGCATTCAAGCAGGCGCTCAAGCTGAGCTGGATCAGCAGGTAGCACAGGCTCGTGAGGCACTACGTGCCCAAGTAGCTACGCTAGCAGTTGAAGGCGCAGGTCGCGTAATCAATAAAGAGTTGGATGCTTCGGCACACGGCGCTTTGTTGGATGATTTGGCTGCTCGACTGTAAGTCGGTAGTTAGCCAAGTATTTAGTGATTAGCGGTAGTTACGAACAAGTACTTAACCGCAACGAGTAGGTAGCACGTCAATGGCAGAAGCAAGTAGTCTGGCTCGCCCTTACGCGAAAGCCGTCTTTGAAATGGCCCAACAAGCGGGTGCATTCAATGATTGGTCTGAGCGTTTGCAAGCCTTGGCTCAGGTGACTGAGAACGACACGGTTCAGCAAGCAATTGCCGCACCGGGTGTTGACCAACAACAACTAGTAGATGCAATTCTTGCCGCTACTGGTAGCGAAGATGCGCAAGTGCGTAATCTTGTGGCTCTGTTGGCCGAAAATGGGCGCTTAACTGCAACTGCTGAAATGGCAGAGCAATATGAGGCGCTTCGTGCAGAAGCAGAGAAGGTCACTCAAGCAGAAGTCGTTTCGGCCGCTGAGTTAAGTGACGCTCAACGCGACGCAATTGCCGCTCGCTTGAAAGATAAACTGGGTACCGATGTAACCATCACCACCTCAATCGACGATAGCCTTATTGGTGGTGCGATTGTTCGTGCGGGTGACTTGGTAATTGACGGCTCAGTACGTGCGAAGCTTGAACGTTTAGCTTCGTCATTGACACATTAATAAGGATACGGACATGCAACTGAATCCTTCAGAAATTTCAGATTTGATTAAACAGCGCATCGGCAACTTTGATTCTGCTGCTGAAGCGCGTAACACCGGCACCATCGTTGGCGTTAGTGACGGCATTATCCGTGTTCACGGTCTGCAAGACGCGATGTTCGGTGAGATGCTTGAGCTACCGGGCGAAGCTTTTGCTTTGGCGCTTAACCTCGAGCGTGACTCAGTAGGTGCGGTAGTTCTTGGTGATTACAAACACCTTAAAGAAGGCGACGAAGTTAAAACAACTGGTCGTATTCTTGAGGTTCCAGTAGGTGAAGGTCTACTAGGTCGCGTTGTTAACGCACTAGGTCAGCCTATCGACGGTAAAGGCGCGGTTGACGCGGCTGGCACCGAGCCTTTGGAAAAAGTAGCGCCGGGCGTAATTGCTCGCCAATCTGTTGATGAGCCAGTACAAACTGGTTTGAAAGCGATTGACGCAATGGTTCCTGTTGGTCGTGGTCAGCGTGAGCTAATCATTGGTGACCGTCAGACAGGTAAAACTGCTGTTGCGATCGATGCGATCATCAACCAGAAAGACACCGGTGTTAAATGTATTTATGTTGCGGTAGGTCAGAAGCAATCTTCTATCGCTAACGTTGTGCGCAAGCTTGAAGAGCACGGTGCGATGGATCACACCATCATCGTTGCTGCTGCCGCTGCTGATCCAGCTGCGATGCAGTTCCTTGCGCCATACGCTGGTTGTGCGATGGGTGAGTACTTCCGTGATCGCGGTGAAGACGCACTGATCGTATACGATGATTTGACTAAGCAAGCATGGGCTTACCGTCAGGTTTCATTGCTTCTAAAACGTCCTCCTGGTCGTGAAGCGTATCCTGGTGACGTGTTCTACTTGCACTCGCGTTTACTTGAGCGTGCTGCTCGTGTTAACGCTGAGTACGTTGAGAAGTACACCAACGGCGAAGTGAAAGGTAAGACCGGTTCTCTAACCGCGCTACCAATCATTGAAACCCAAGCGGGTGACGTATCTGCCTTCGTACCAACTAACGTAATTTCGATTACTGACGGTCAGATCTACCTAGAAACTGATTTGTTCAATAGTGGCATCCGTCCTGCGATTAACGCTGGTCTTTCTGTATCACGTGTAGGTGGTGCGGCGCAGACTAAAGCAGTTAAGAAGCTAGGTGGTGGTGTTCGTCTTGCGCTAGCTCAGTATCGTGAGCTTGCAGCGTTTGCTCAGTTTGCTTCTGATCTTGATGAAGCAACCCGTAAACAGCTAGAGCGTGGTCAGCGTGTAACCGAGCTAATGAAGCAGAAGCAATACGCTCCGCTTTCAGTAGCTGAAATGACCGCTTCTCTATATGCAGCGAACGAAGGTTTCCTAGACGACGTTGACGTAAACAAGGTTGTTGACTTTGAATTGGCTATGCATGCCTTCATGCACGCTAACCACAAAGCAGCTTTGGATGCGGTTAACGAGAAAGGTGACTGGAACGGCGACCTAGCAGACCAATACAAGAAAGCTTTGGAAGACTTCAAAGCCAACGGCGTCTACTAAGGTCGTTTATTAACAGAGTATCGTTGCAGTGAAGGCTGCAACGATAGCTGGAAGGCACTATGGCAAACGCAAAAGAAATTCGTACTCAGATCAAGAGTATTAAAAATACGCAAAAGATCACCAAAGCCATGGAAATGGTTGCGGCGTCTAAAATGCGTAAAGCTCAAGATCGTATGGCTGCGAGTCGCCCTTACGCAGACAAAATGCGTAAGGTTATTGGCCATTTAGGTGATGCCAGCTCTGATTTTACTCACCCGTATTTAACAGCTAGCGACGATGTTAAGAAGATTGGCATCATCGTTGTGTCTA
>JAPPPA010000048.1 GCA_028817755.1 Gammaproteobacteria bacterium
TCTTTTCCTCTTGAATACTTGGATATGATTGTGGAAGCCTGCTTAACTAGGATTGTGGGCGATGTAGGAAAGAAACTTCATACCGGCCGCTCGCGTAATGACCAAGTGGCGACGGATATTCGCCTATGGCTACGCGATGAAGTTGATGTTGTGATTGGCGAAATGCGTCGTCTGCAAACTGGCTTGATTGATTTGGCTGAGCGCGAAGCTGACGCCATCATGCCCGGTTTTACGCACCTGCAAGTGGCCCAGCCAGTGACCTTTGGGCACCACATGTTGGCTTGGTTCGAAAACATCGAGCGTGACGTGTTGCGCATGCAGGATTTGCGCAAGCGCATCAATGTGATGCCGCTGGGTTCTGCTGCATTGGCGGGTACGACTTACCCTATCGACCGCACTATTACCGCTGAATTATTAGGCTTTGATTCTGTAAGTGAAAACTCATTGGATGGTGTGAGTGACCGTGACTTTGCGATCGAGTTTTGCGCGGCCGCGTCACTTTGCATGACGCACTTGTCGCGCTTCTCAGAGGAGTTGGTGCTATGGACATCGGCCCAGTTTGATTTTATTGATCTACCGGATCGTTTCTGTACCGGCAGCTCCATCATGCCGCAGAAGAAAAACCCAGATGTGCCCGAGCTTGTGCGCGGTAAAACCGGCCGCGTCGTCGGCGCGCTAATGGGCTTGATTACCTTGATGAAAGGCCAGCCTTTGGCCTACAACAAAGACAACCAAGAAGACAAAGAGCCGATCTTCGATACCGTTGATACCTTGCAAGGTAGCTTGCGCGCTTTCGCCGATATGATGCCAGCGGTGGGTGTTAAACATGAGCAGTGTCGTAAGGCGGCGTTGCAAGGTTATTCTACTGCGACGGATTTGGCGGACTACCTCGTGCGTAAAGGCTTGCCGTTTCGCGACTCGCATGAAGTTGTCGGCAAGTCTGTGGCCTATGGTATTGAGCAAGCCAAAGACTTGTCTGAACTAACGCTAGAAGAGTTGCAGCAGTTTGATGCGCGCATTGAACAGGATGTGTTTGATGTATTGACGCTGGAAGGTTCTGTGAACGCGCGTAATCATTTTGGCGGTACTGCGCCAGCGCAAGTGCGTGAAGCGGTTGCTCGTGCTCGGGTGCGTATCGCTGGTTAATTGTTCTTTGCGGCCGGACTAAAGGTGTCGGGCCGGTCAAAGTTTTTCATCTAGCTGTGCCGCACAGTGTGGCCTTCGTTATTAATCGGAGGCCGCATGGATATTCGTGTTGAGCGCAGCCAAACGCTGCCTACTGAAACTATTCAAACGCTTTATGAGCTGTTTGACGCTGGCTACAAAGACGCCGACCTAAGTTATCTAGATAAAGCGATTGAGACTTTCCGCTACGTAGCCATTGCGGAAGAAGATGGCGAGTTGGTTGGCTTCTCTTTTGGCGATTCGCTGCTTAAAGAATTGCCTCAAATGGAGGGTGAGCAGGCTATAGCGTTACCGGGTTTAGCCTGCGTGAGCGCCAATATTCGCCAACAAGGCTTCTTCAAACAGCTCACTCTCGCCGCCATTGGTGCGGGTGAAGGTGTAGACGGCAAGCGCCCCTTCTTATTTGCAGGGCGCATGGCGCATCCCATTACATACCGTGCGGTGGCCGCTAATTTCGACTCGACTGTGCCTTCGGTAAGTAAACCGATTACTGGATGGCACCAAGAAGTAGCTGAGGTTGTTGGGGGTTTGCTTGGCTCGAGCGTGGACTTGGATACCTTTGTGGTGAAGGGTGCGGGCAAACCGGTAGGCTATCCGCGGTTGGAATATGAGGCTACAGCTGAAGAATTGGCGGTGTTTGAGCAGGTAAACCGTGACCAAGGCGACTCCTTACTGGCTATGTGTTGGATGCCTGTGGCGCCGGCCGGTTGGTAGTAGGCTTTTTCTAAAGAATGCCTTGGTGGTGGTTGCGGCCTCCGAAGCTATTGTTTGCTTGCGGTAAGTAATGCCGCGATGGCCGCGTTCATTTTCTTTGTCTCGCCAAAGAAAACGAACCAAAAGAAAGGCGATCCCACTATGCGGCCGCTATCGCGGTGCCCTGCGCTGCTCACAAAATCGAGCGCCTGCGGAACTCGCTGCGCTCAAACAAGCCGCAGGCTCAATCTCGATTTTGCTCCGCTGCTCGGCCGCATAGAAGGGCGGTAGGAATAGACCGTTTGAGCTCTTTCTGGGCGTGAGATGTTTCTACTAGGCCCCTTCTGCACAGCTGAGCATCGCAGGGCATTCCGGAAGAGAGGGCAATGTTGTTTGAGCGAAGCGAGTTTCATTGCCCGCCGGAATGACTGAGAAGCGCAAGGAACCCCGAAGGGGCTGTGCGGTTGGCGGTGGCGTTTTTGGTTACTTTTTTCGCCATAGGAAAAAGTAACTCGGCCTTACCTGTTCACTAACCGAAAGCGAAGAAAAGCCTCTAGGGCCGAAACAGCCACCCACTAATCTCACCGAAGTTTCAGCTATCCGCTAATCAGTTAGGCCAAAAACAAAAAAGCCCCGCAACAGCGAGGCTTTTCTGATGTCTAAAACCCTTAGGTCTTAGCGTTTTTCTACAGGAACGTATGGACGCTCTTCTGGGCCAGCGTAAACCTGACGTGGACGACCGATACGCATTTCTTTGTCGGCCATCATTTCTTGCCAGTGAGCAACCCAACCTACGGTACGCGCAACCGCGAATAGCACGGTGAACATGTTGGTAGGAATGCCTAGCGCTTTGTAGATGATGCCTGAGTAGAAGTCTACGTTCGGGTACAGCTTCTTCTCGGCGAAGTAGTCGTCGTTCAACGCGGTTTCTTCTAGCTTCATCGCTAGGTCTAGCATTGGGTCGTTAATGCCTAGGTCGTTAAGCACTTCGTGGCAGTAGCTACGGATAACCTTAGCGCGTGGGTCGAAGTTCTTATAAACACGGTGGCCAAAGCCCATTAGACGGAACGGGTCGTTACGGTCTTTGGCTTTGTTGATGTATTTCTCAGCTTGGCTCATGTCGCCAATCATTTCTAGCTGGTTTAGTACCGCTTCGTTAGCACCACCGTGTGATGGGCCCCAAAGGGTAGCAATACCGGCTGCGATAGCGGCGTATGGGTTGGTGCCAGCAGAGCCAGCAAGGCGCACGGTAGAAGTCGATGCGTTTTGCTCGTGGTCAGCGTGAAGGATGAACAATACGTCCAAGGCTTTCGCTGCAACTGGGTTTACTTCGTACTCTTCAGCAGGAACAGCAAACAACATGTTTAGGAAGTTGCTGGCGTAGTCCAAGTTGTTCTGAGGGTAGATGAATGGCTGGCCAATGTTGCGCTTAAAGGCAGCGGCAGCAATGGTAGGGATCTTAGCGATCATGCGCGCAGCAAATAGGTTGCGGCTTTCTGGATCGGTAATGTCAGTTTCGTCGTGGTAGAACGAAGAAAGTGAACCCACAACACCAAGTAGCATCGCCATTGGGTGCGCGTCGTAACGGAAGCCTTGGAAGAAGTTCTTCAAGTTCTCGTGGATCATGGTGTGGTTTTGCACACAGGTCTCAAACTTGGTTTTTTCTTCTTGGTTTGGCAGCTCGCCGTTTAGTAGCAAGTAGCACACTTCTAGGAATGAGCTATTCGCACATAGGTCTTCGATGGTGTAACCGCGATAAAGCAGTTTGCCGGCGCTGCCGTCGATGTAAGTAATCTCAGAGGTGCAGCTACCAGTGGCCGCGTAACCTGGGTCGTAAGTAAACGCGCCGAATTCGCCTGCTACGTTTTTAATTTCAATGCAGTCCTGACCAAGTACGGGTTGGCGTACTGGTAGCTCGATGCTTTTGCCTTCTGGCGAGGTGAGAGTGTAAGTCTTGTCGCTCATGTTCTGAGTTCCTTTCTGTAGCTGCGCAATGCGCGTGCGGCTTAGGCCGCTGACTCCATAGATTCTAATTTAGGATAGTGCGCTGGGTAGTCTGCCCGTGCAACACCGGATTCGACAGCAGCTTTAGCAACGGCGGCTGGGACAATGTCAATCAAACGCGGATCAAATGGCGTTGGAATGATGTAGTCGGTGCCAAAGCTAAGCTCTTTGCGGTTCACGGCTTCAAGTACGCTGGTAGGCACTGGCTCGTGAGTTAGGTCACGCAGGGCGTGAACGGCCGCAATGTTCATTTCAGTGGTGATGCGGCGTGCACGCACGTCTAAGGCACCACGGAAAATAAATGGGAAGCCCAATACGTTGTTAACTTGGTTCGGGTAGTCCGAACGGCCGGTGGCCATAATCAAGTCATCGCGCACGCTGTGTGCGATTTCTGGGCGAATTTCAGGGTCTGGGTTAGACAGCGCAAAAACAATCGGCTTAGGTGCCATCGCTTTAACCATTTCTGGCGTTACGGTGTCTGGGCCAGAAAGGCCGATAAATACGTCGGCGCCGGTCATGGCGTCTTCGGCTGAGCGCTCGTCGGTGTCTACCGCAAACTGCGCTTTGTATTCAGGTAGGTCGGTGCGGCCGCTGTGAATCACGCCTTTGCGATCGAGTACGCGTAGGTTTTCTTTCTTCGCGCCAAGAGCTAACAGCAAGTTAAGTGAAGCCACGCCGGCTGCGCCAGCGCCCATGCACACAATGCGCATGTCTTCGATGTTCTTTTCTTGTAGTTGCGCGGCGTTTAGTAGGCCTGCGGCAACAATAATCGCGGTGCCGTGTTGGTCGTCGTGAAAAACTGGGATGTCCAGTTCTTCGACCAAGGCTTGCTCAATTTCAAAACAAGCTGGAGCAGCGATGTCTTCTAGGTTGATGCCACCAAAGGTTGGCGAAATGCGCTTGGCGGTTTCAATAAAGTCTTTTGGTTTGTCGGCGTCGATTTCGATATCGAATACATCAACGTCAGCAAACTTCTTAAACAGTACGGCCTTGCCTTCCATAACCGGCTTGCCAGCTAAGGCGCCAGTATTGCCTAGACCGAGTACGGCTGAGCCGTTGGTCATTACCGCAACTAAGTTACCTTTAGAGGTGTAGCGGAAAGCGTCGTCAGGGTTTTTGGCGATTTCGCGAACAGGCTCTGCCACACCGGGTGAGTAAGCCAGTGCTAACTCTTCGCTGGTGGTGAACGGTTTGCTTACCGTGATGCCCAACTTTCCGGGTTTTGGAAACTCGTGGTAGTCGAGCGCGCGCTGTTCAAACGTGTCTTTTGACATATGCCTATGAGAGCCTGAAACGGTTACAGGGTTATTAAAGGCCTGTGGCAACGCATGTTGCATTGCGACAAGGGGCGGGCATTTTAGGCGTTTTGCGCTTTCTAAACAAGGTTCCGGCCGATTAGGCCGTGGGATTAAGGAACAGCTCGAGCAGCTCATTAAGGTAGATGGCGCCCTTTTCTGTTCGCCGCCAATCATTGCCTTGCTGAGTGAGTAAGCACTGATCAGCCGCGGCGTTTAATGGTTCAGTCAGCGTGGTCATATCCAAACCGCTGTAACGCGTAACTTCTGTGGCGTTAAATGGGCTTGCTAGCCGTAACCGGTTCAGCATGTATTCAAACAACAAGTCTTTATCGGCGATGTGTTCTTTGCTTGCGTAGACCGCTGCGCTACCGGCATCTCGCATAAAGTGAGTGGGCGCTTTCTTCTTCGCGGTACGTAAAATATTGCCATCCGCTTGAGTGAGTTTGCCGTGTGCGCCCGCACCAATGCCCAAATAGTCGCCAAAGCGCCAGTAGTTCAGGTTGTGCCGGCAGGCTTTGCCTGGCTGAGACCACGCGGACACTTCGTAATTTTCATAACCGCCCGACCGTAACTCGTTGTGACAACGATCTTGCATGTCCCAAGCGTCATCTTCGTTAGGAAGGTTTTGCGGTGGGTATTTTGCAAAAACGGTATTCGGTTCCATCGTCAAATGGTAGTGAGAAATATGGCTTGGGCCGAGCGCAATGGCCTGTTCCATATCTTCAATCGCTTCTTCTTCTGATTGCCCCGGTAGGGCGAACATTAGGTCGAGATTAAAATTGTCGAAACCTGCGTTGCGGGCCGCGTCCGCTGCGCGAACAGCTTCGTCAGCATTATGAATACGGCCAAGACTTTTCAGTTTGGCGCTATTGAAAGACTGAATGCCGATTGATAAACGATTCACGCCTGCGGCGCGGTAGCCCTCAAAGCGGCTTTGCTCAACTGTGCCGGGATTTGCTTCTAAGGTGATCTCACAATCTTCTTCAAATGGCATGCGGCTTTGCACGCCATCCAGAATTGTCCCAATAGCTTTTGGGCTAAACAGGCTGGGCGTGCCGCCGCCAAAAAAAATACTGTGAATGGGGCGCTCGCCTGTGAGGGCTAGGTCTTGATCTAAATCTGCCAGCAAGGCCGCAACATAGGCTTTTTCATCCACCTGGCCTTCGTGCGAGTTGAAGTCGCAATAGGGGCATTTGCGTACACACCACGGAATGTGGATGTAGAGGCTTAAGGGGATGTCGGCGGGGTTAGGCGCGCTCATTCAGTTGCGACACTAATGCGCGCAGCGCTTGGCCGCGGTGGCTGCGTGCGGCTTTGTCTTCTCGGCTCAACTCGGCGGCGCTGAGCTTTAACTCGGGATCGAAGAAAACCGGGTCGTAACCAAAACCGCCCTCGCCTTGGCGAGCCTGCAAAATTTCACCGTGCCAAGCGCCCGTGGCAATCAGTGGGGTCGGATCGTCAGCGTGAGTGACATAAGCAATCGCGCAGTAGAAAAACGCCGCACGGTTACTTTCGCCATCTAGGTTTTGCAGTAGCAAATCAATATTGCCGCCGTCGTTACCATGCTCTCCGGCGTAGCGTGCGGAATAAATGCCGGGCGCACCGCCAAGAGCTGGCACGGCAATGCCGGAGTCGTCGGCCAGCGCTGCCATGCCGGTTGCTTTTGCGGCATGGCGAGCTTTTAGGATCGCGTTCTCGATAAAACTAAGGCCGGTTTCTTCGGCGTCTTCAACGTTAAAGTCTGATTACGGTTTAACGTCAAAGCCCAGTGGCTCCAACATGGCGGATAGCTCGGCGAGTTTGCCTTTGTTGCCGCTGGCGAGAACGACTGCAGTCATGGCTTATGCCAATGCCTCGGCTTGCGCGGCGGTGAGCTCTTTAATGCCCTTTTCAGCCAGCGCTAGCATCGCGTCCATTTCATCGCGACGGAAAGCATGGCCTTCGGCAGTGCCTTGCACTTCAATAAAGCCACCGGCCTCATTCATTACCACGTTCATGTCGGTTTCAGCGTTGGAGTCTTCTGGGTAATCCAAGTCCAAAACGGCTTCGCCTTCGTACATGCCAACCGAAATGGCTGCAATTTGGCCGAAGATGGGGTCTTTTTTAAGTTTTTTATTCGCTTTTAGCCAGTTGATGGCGTCAACTAGAGCTACGTAGCCGCCGGTGATGCTGGCCGTGCGTGTGCCGCCGTCGGCTTGAATGACGTCGCAGTCAATCGTGATTTGGTTTTCGCCGAGCGCTTCTAAATCCACCGCCGCGCGTAAAGAGCGGCCAATCAAGCGCTGAATTTCTTGTGTGCGGCCACTCTGTTTGCCAGCGCTGGCTTCACGGCGGCTACGTGAGCCGGTGGCGCGCGGCAGCATGCCGTATTCAGCTGTTACCCAGCCGCTGCCTTTACCTTTTAGCCAAGGAGGAATGCGCTCTTCTACAGAGGCGGTGCAGAGCACTTTGGTATTGCCGAATTCGACCAATACCGAACCTTCGGCGTGGCAGGTGTAATTGCGGGTAATGCGTACTTCACGCATTTGGTCGGCGGCGCGGCCGCTTGGGCGAGACCAGTCAGACATGTGATTTGGCTTTGCGTTGTTAATCAGGCCGCGCAGTTTACCGCGCCATCAAACCGCTGTGGCGATGTTATGCTTGCGGTGACGCAGGCTGAAAAGTAGAAAACCAGCGGCGTCAGTGAAACTCAAAAAGGAATTCGCATGACTCGCAGCATGACAGGGCACGCCCGTGCCGAAACCCGCGCGCCGTGGGGCGCATTAGCAATTGAAATCCGTTCGGTAAACCAGCGCTTCTTGGATTTGCATTTGCGCCTGCCCGACCCGCTACGTTTTCTTGAAGCCGATATTCGCCAAGCCATTGGCAAGCGTATTAGCCGCGGTAAGTTGGATATCAACTTCTACTTCAACCCAGAAGCCGCCAGCACCACTGAAGTCGCGGTCAACACTGATTTACTAAAAGCGCTAGATGAAGCGATGAACCAAGTGCATATGACGATGCCGGGTGTGCTTTCTCCTAACGCGTTAAACGTATTGCAGTACCCGGGTGTGGTGCAGCAGCCCGAGCTGGCACAAGACGACGTCAAAACCGATGTGCTCGCCTTGTTAGAGCAGGCGCTGGATCAACTCATTGAAAGCCGAGCGGCTGAGGGCGAGCGTTTGGCGGCGATGATTTTAGAGCGTTGCGAAACCATTGAAGGCTATGCGCAACAGGTCCGCGAAGTGATTCCGCAAATTCGTGAGGCGATGGAAGAGCGTTTGCGTAAACGCCTAGATGCGATTGATGTGGAAATCAACGAAGGCCGCATCGAGCAAGAGTTAGTGATGTTTGCGCAAAAAGCTGACGTGGATGAAGAGGTGGATCGCCTTGAAAGCCATATCGCCGCTGTTAAACAAGCGCTGAAATCAAAACAGCCAGTGGGTCGCAAGCTCGACTTTTTAATGCAAGAATTCACGCGTGAAGCAAATACGCTTGGTTCTAAGTCTCAAGGTATTGAGACCACTAATATCTCGGTTGAGCTCAAGGTGTTAATTGAGCAAATGCGAGAGCAAGTACAAAACATTGAGTAATGGTCGAATAGCCATGGCGACAGCAAAAGGCAATCTTTTCGTGGTTTCAGCCCCTTCTGGTGCGGGCAAGACGAGTTTGATGCGTGAGTTAGAAGAGCAGCTGAATGCTGAGCAGCAGACGGTGGCGTTTTCTGTTTCTACTACGACGCGTACGCCACGCCCGGGCGAAGTGGACGGTGTGGATTACCACTTTGCCAGCAAAGAAGATTTTGTCGCCAAGCGCGAGCAAGGCGAGTTTTTAGAAAGCGCCGAAGTGTTTGATAACTATTACGGCACCAGCCAAGCCACAGTAAATGCCAGCCTAGAACAGGGCTTGGATGTGATCTTGGAAATTGATTGGCAAGGCGCCGAGCAGGTGCGTAAAGCCACGGATTGCATTGGCGTATTTATCTTTCCAC
>JAPPPA010000296.1 GCA_028817755.1 Gammaproteobacteria bacterium
CATGTTGTGTGTGTTCCTCGCGAGCAAGCGTGCGGGCTGCGGGATGAATAGAGAGGCGTTGCGATTGAGTGGACTGCCAACGGCCTTCTGGGTCGTGTTTGGCGGCAATCTGTTGCCACTGCTTCAGCGCTGGATAGCCAGAACGGAAGGTGTGAGCGCTCATGCGGGCGTCTTTGGTTAGATAGATGCGGCCGCCATGTTCGAGTACGACTTGATCGAGCCGATCCAATAGCGCGAATACCGATTGCTTGGCGGGGAAGTCCAGCGCCAGCGTGTAACCTTCTGACGGGAATGACAGCATGCCGTCTTGTGGGCCAAATAATTTCAGTACGGCTAGGAAAGAGCCTTCGCCAGCGCTGGCGATCATGCCGAGCAGTTTTTGCAGGGCCTCGCGGCTGCGGGCCTTGGGAATTACGCACTGGTATTGCACAAAGCCTTTAGGGCCGTAGATGCGATTCCAGTTGTGGATGCTATCTAGCGGGTAGAAAAAGGTTTGGTAATCGACAAAGTCGGTGCGTTCTTCCGGTGCGCGGCGGAAATAGAGTTCGTTAAAGGCTTTTACGCTCCAGCGATTCAGCACGCCCGGCGGAAAGCTAAATGGCACATTCAGCTTGCGCTTGGGCTTTAGGGTAAGCGGAGCGTTGCTTTTGTCCATCGGCAGTTCGGCGCGCGTGGCGTGTTCGCCACGAAACAACACGGAACGGCCCGTTTCTTCATCGGTGCTTAGGCAGTCAATCCAGGCAACGGTGTATTTCCAATGTTTGGACTGCTCGAATTCATCCATGACGGCATCAAGCGAGTCACAACGGATGGTTTCTTGTCGCACCCATGCGCTTTGCACAGTAGTCATGCGGAAGCTAACCGTGAGAATAATGCCGGTTAAGCCCATGCCGCCGATTGTGGCGTGGAATAAATCTGAGTTGTTGGTTGGGCTGCAGGTTTCGATCTCGCCATTGGCGAGCATTAGGCTGAGTTCCGTAATGTGCTGCCCAAAGCTGCCGTCTACGTGATGGTTTTTGCCGTGTACGTCTGACGCGACCATGCCGCCAATGCTGACGAACTGTGTGCCGGGTGTAACCGGTGCAAACCAGCCTTGTGGCACAAAGGCTTTTAATAGATCGGCCAAGATTAGGCCCGCTTCTACCTTAATAATGCCGGTGTCGGTATTGAAGGCGCGAACATGGTTAAAGCGTTTGCTATTAAGCATGACGGGCGCGAGCGCGCTGTCGCCATAGGCTCGGCCGCCACCACGTGCGATGCACTGTGGGTGTTTTTCTAGCAGCGCTTTGAGTTCTTGCTCGTTGCGGTAGCTGAGTTCGATACCTTCTTGCTTCGGGTAACGGCCCCAGCCGAATATTTTGTGTAACTTAGACATTGGCCTTATTAAACACGAAGCGTTTGTCGAGTTGGTACTTTACGAAATAGCCAATGCTGAGGCCAATGGCGCCGCCAAGGTATTTGGCGTAGGCCTCGCCAATGGCGTAATGAAAGCCTAGCTCCATGCCCCAGAAAATGGTGGTGGTGAACGCGCCCATTAAGGTGTAGAGCGAGAAGCGCTGCGCGTCGTCTTTGGCGCCATCGGTTTGGTAGTAGAAGATCCAGCGCTTATCCAGCACATATTTGGCGACAAGGCCGGTAGCAGTGCCAGCAAAGAGGGCGATCAGCAGCCATAGGTCGGATTGCTGAATAAGCAGCACCAGCCATTGCGTGCCAAGGTTGACGCCGGTCGCGATAATCGCGAACAGCACATATTTGGTAACCAGCGCTGCCATTACATATAAATAATGGCGCCGAAGCTGGCGACCCAGGCCAGCACGGTGAATTGCACAAAGCGGTCTTTTAGCAACACTTTGGTTGGGTTGCCGCTGTTTTCTTCAATATGCGTGATTTGTAGGTAACGCATCACGCCCAGCACAACCCAGCCGCCAGTGGCATAAAGCCAAGGCGCATCCCATTGCGCTTGTACCTCGGGCGAGGTGCAATACATTAAGTAAGCAACAATCACCACGGCGGCAAGAATGGACATGCCGTGGTTCACCACTTCCATTGAATAGCCATCGACAGACTTACGGGTTTTGTCGCCGTGAGTGAGGAATAGTTGTACGTCATCGCGACGCTTAGCCAGTGCTAAGAACAGTGACAACAGGAAGGTCATGGTGATGATCCAGTGCGACAACGGGATGTGTGCGGCGGAAGCACCGACCAGTAGTCGCAGCACAAAGCCCATAGATACCATGCTGATGTCGAGAATGGCGATAGCTTTGAGGCCAAAGCTGTAGCCAATGTTCATAATTAAATACGCTGCGAGCAGCATGGCGGCATTGGCAGACAATAGATATAAGGTCATGCCGGTCGCTAGGGCAACCAAGATAATGACGGCGATATAGGCTTGGCTTAAGGGAATGCGACCAGATGCGAGTGGGCGCATGCACTTTTCTGGATGTAGGCGGTCTAGCTCCACGTCGCGTGCGTCATTAATGATGTATACCGCGCTGGCGACCAAGCAAAATGCCGCGAAAGCGATCATGGCTGGGTACAGGGCGGCGGTATCGGTAATGCTGCCTGCGAAGAAAAGCGGGAGCAGTACAAAGCCGTTTTTAACGTAGTGCTGCGGGCGTAGTAGCTTTATCCAATCGCGCATTATTCTTGTTGATAGTGAGTGATACGCATAGGATACCCGCGTTTTAGCTAATAACCATCCAAAAATCAGAGAACATAATGAGTCTGGCTGGCAGAAAAGTATTATTAGGTGTGACCGGCGGCATTGCTGCTTATAAGTCTGCCGATTTGGTTCGCCGTATTCGCGAGCAAGGCGCCGAAGTGCGTGTTGTGATGACAGAAGGCGCGCAAGCCTTTGTAACACCGCTGACGTTTCAAGCGGTGTCGGGCAATGACGTGCGTACAGATTTGTTTGACCGTGGTGCAGAAGCGGCCATGGGCCATATTGAATTGGCGCGTTGGGCGGATGTGATTTGCGTAGCCCCAGCTAGTGCTGACTTTATTGCGCGTTTGCGCGCAGGCATGGCTAACGACCTGCTGACTACCTTGTGCTTGGCTACTGACGCCAAGTTGGTGATTGCACCAGCGATGAATCGTCTAATGTGGTCAAACCCAGCCACGCAAGAAAACTGCGTGACCTTAGAGCAGCGTGGCGTGGTCATGCTTGGCCCGGCGAGTGGTTCGCAAGCCTGTGGCGAAACCGGCGAAGGCCGCATGATGCAGCCATTAGAAATTGTGGATGACTTGTCGCGCTTGTTGGGTGAAGGCCCGCTGGCGGGCAAACAAGTATTAATTACCGCTGGTCCAACCTTAGAGCCCATTGACCCTGTTCGTTACATTAGTAATAACAGTAGCGGCAAAATGGGTTACGCCGTTGCGGCGGCTGCGGCCCGTTTGGGTGCGGTTGTTACCTTGGTTTCTGGTCCGGTAACGTTGGACGCGCCACCACATGTGCAGCGCGTGTGGGCCAACTCGGCTGAAGAAATGCTAAATGCGGTCATGCCGCGTGCAGCAGAGGCGGATATTTTTATCGCGACTGCAGCTGTGGCGGACTATCGCCCAGCACAACAGGCCGACAACAAAATTAAAAAGCAAAACGAAAGCCTGAATATCGCGCTAGAGCGCACCGAAGATATTTTGGCGACCGTGGCGGGTACATATAAAGATGTGTTCACCGTTGGTTTTGCGGCAGAAACCGACAAACTGTTGGAATATGCGCGTGGTAAGTTAGAACGCAAGCAGTTAGATATGGTCGCCGCCAACTGGGTTAATCAGCCTGGCACCGGCTTTGATGCGGATCAAAATGCGTTAACGCTTGTTACTACCGACGGCGAAGAAGAATTGCCGGTGCAAAGTAAGGCGCAACTGGCTACAGAATTAATGGATAAAGTCCTAGCCGCTTATCAGCGCTCGGCAAAGAACAGTTAAGAATGAATACAGCAGTAGAACTAAAAGTTTTAGATGAGCGGGTTGGAAAGGAATTTCCATTGCCGGAATACGCCACAACAGGTTCGGCGGGTTTGGACTTGCGCGCTTGCTTAGATGAGGCGCTGACCCTGGAGCCGGGCCAAACCGAGCTCATTCCAACGGGTATTGCTATCCATATGCAGGACCAAAACATGGCTTCGGTCATCTTGCCGCGTTCTGGTTTGGGCCATAAGCACGGCATTGTGCTGGGTAACTTGGTTGGTTTGATCGACTCTGATTACCAAGGCCAGTTGTTTGTGTCTTGCTGGAACCGTGGCGACACCACTTTTACTGTAGAGCCGGGCGAGCGCATCGCGCAGCTGGTATTTCTGCCGGTGATTCAAGCCAGCTTTAACGTGGTTGATGAATTCGAAGCCAGCGACCGTGGCGCGGGCGGCTTTGGTTCAACCGGTACGGCTTAAGGAATAAAGCGATGGCTTTAGATAAGAATCAAGCAGCCCAATTCGCCGAAGTGCTTGGCGAGGCGCTGCCTTATATTCAGAAATTTGCAGGCAAAACCGTTGTTGTTAAGTACGGCGGCAACGCGATGACCGAAGAAGCCCTTAAGCAGGGCTTTGCGCGTGACGTGGTGCTGTTAAAGCAAATTGGTATTAACCCCGTGGTTGTTCACGGTGGCGGCCCGCAAATTGGCAACTTGCTAAAACGCGTGGGCAAAGAGACCGAGTTTGTAAACGGCATGCGCGTGACCGATTCCGAGACCATGGATATTGTAGAAATGGTGTTGGGCGGGCAGGTGAACAAAGAAATTGTGAACTTGATTAACCAGCATGGTGGCCGCGCCGTTGGTTTGACCGGTAAAGATGGCGATTTGATTCGTGCGCGCAAGCTGAGTCGTCCAGATGAAGAAGCCTCGCACGGTTCGGAAATTATCGACCTTGGCCACGTGGGTGAGGTGGAAAGCGTGGATGCCTCCGTGGTTGAAATGCTGGATAAGTCTGACTTTATCCCTGTAATTGCACCGATTGGCGTTGGCGCAGACGGCTTGAGCTATAACATCAACGCAGACTTGGTTGCCGGCAAGGTGGCGGAAGTATTGCAGGCAGAGAAGCTGTTGCTGCTCACCAATACCGCTGGCGTGCTGGATAAAGAAGAAAAGCTATTAACTGGCCTTAAAGCAGCTGATGTTGAAGCGTTGATTGCCGACGGCACGATCTACGGCGGTATGTTGCCGAAAATTCACTGCGCGCTAGACGCAGTGAAAGCTGGCGTGCGTACCGCGCATATTGTTGATGGCCGTGTACCTCATGCTGTGATGCTTGAGCTGTTTACCGATGCGGGTGTTGGCACCCTTATTAAGGGCTAAGGCTCTAGTGCGGTAAGTACACCGCCCCAAGTGGACATGGTTGAGAAGCACCTGTAACGCTGGGCATATTGCCTGGCGTTTTTTCTATGCGCTGTTTGGCTAGCCAAGCAAATGCCAGCGCTTCTATATGCTGCGGATCAATACCGTATTGGTCCGTGGTTTCCAGCACGGCGGCATTGTTAAGTGACGCGCTGAGTCGTTCCATTAAATACGGGTTACGCACACCGCCGCCGCAGGCAATGACGCGCTGAATGTTATGTTGCGTCAGTTGCTGGGCAACGGAGCGAGCGGTTAGTTCTGTCAATGTGGCTTGTAGATCGGCGCCGTCGCAGGGTTTGTCTTTTAAATAATGCTGTACCCAGCCCCAACTGAAATGTTCTGGCCCAGTGCTTTTGGGCGCAGCTTGTTTGAAGTAAGACTCTGACAGCATGGCGGCTAATAAGTCGTCATCAACCGTGCCGGAGCGCGCCCATTCGCCGCCCTCGTCAAAAGGCTTATCAAAGCAATGGCGAAAGTGCGTGTCGAGCAGGCAGTTTGCTGGGCCGGTGTCGTAACCAGTCACGGCTTGGCCCGGTGCGAGCACCGTAATATTGGCGATACCGCCTAGGTTCAGAATGGCGCGCCGCTCTTGCTTGTTACTAAATAGATCAGCATGAAATGCGGGCACGAGAGGGGCGCCTTGGCCGCCGTGGGCCATGTCCATGCGGCGCAAATCCGCAACGGTGGCGATGCCGGTGTTGGCAGCAACGATATTGGCATTGCCAATTTGCCAAGTATTAGGGTGTTCGCCTTGTGGTTGGTGCCACACGGTTTGCCCGTGGCAACCAATAGCGGTGACGGATTCGGCTTGAGTTTGGGATGTCTCTAATAAGGCTTTCGCGCACTGTGCGAAATGCAGACCCACTTGGTGATCTAGATCCAGCCATTCGGCGGCGCTTAGGGCGGCACCACCGGCAGCATGCCGTAATGCGGTAAGTAATTCGACTGGGTAAGGCGCGCTGTAATGAGCGGCAACCTTGGCGCCGTTGCTAAAGTCGGCCAGCACGGCGTCGACACCATCCATGCTGGTGCCTGACATAAGACCTATATAGAGATGTGTGTCGCCCATGTGCAAAGTATAGGCGGCTAAGTGGTAGGAGCGGCGTGTTTTGCCAGCTTATTGCTGGTTTAGGGCGACTTGGGTTTGGCTGAGTGCGTCTAGCCAAGCCATCATCGGTGCGGCATGTGCTTCGAAGTCAGCTCGGAAGCGACTTTTGATCGGCTCGGCAAGCGGCAGCTTCACCGTGAGCGGGTTGCGGTGCGCACCGTCTACACGGAATTCGTAATGCAAATGCGGGCCAGTTGCCCAGCCGGTAGAACCGACGGTGCCAATGGTTTGGCCCTGCTTCACGCGTTTGCCGCGACGCATGCCTTTGCCCAGACTGTTCATATGGGCATAGAGCGTGCTGTAGCGTTCACCGTGTTTGATGATGACAGTTTTGCCGTAGCCAGTTTTAGTACCAGCAAAAGTAATGACGCCATCGCCCGAAGACATAATAGGGGTGCCACGTGGCGCAGCGTAATCAACGCCGCGATGCGGGCGCTTGGTTTTAAATATTGGGTGCAGGCGGTTTGGATTAAAGCGCGAGCTAATACGTGTGAAGTGCACGGGCGAACGTAGGAAGGCGCGGCGCATGCTGCGGCCATCAGGTGTGTAGTAGTTGGTTTTACCGTTGGCATCGGAATAGCGAACGGTGCGATAGCTTTTACCTTTGTTCACAAATTCGGCCGCCAAGATATTGCCCGTGCCAATTTTCTTATCGTTTTGGTACTTTTCTTCGTACAGCACAGAGAAGCTGTCGCCGTAGCGAATGTCTAGCGCGAAGTTGATATCCCATGCGAACAGGTCAGCCAGCTCCATAATGATATTGTCTGGCAGCTTGGCTTTTTGTGCAGCGCTGTAAAAAGCGCTTTCAATGGTGCCAACGGCGGATACCGTGCGGCGCTCTATGGGCGTGTTGTGAGTTTTGACGACTAGCGTCCCATTCTCACGGCGCACTTGCAGGGTGTTTTCTACGTTTAGTTGGTAGTCCAATGCGGCAACGCGGTCTTCATCTTTAACCACCTTTAATGAGTCGCCCACGCGTAATTGGGTTAACGCTTTGGTTGAGCTGCCTAAGTTAACCACTTCGTACCAAGCTTGGGTGCTAAAGCCGGCGCGCTCCATTAAAGAAGAGAAGCTGTCACCGCTTTTGACTTTAAGGGTTTCCCAAAGCAGAGGCGCGCGCTCTTCTGCCTCAACGGGTGCGGATGCGCTGATCTGTGCAATCAGCTCTTCTGCTGATGCTCGCTCGACCGGTTTGGCTTTGCTTGTAGAGGAGTTGGCGGCGGGTTTAGCTACGGCTTTGGTATTTGTTGCAAATAGGTTTGCAAGTAGTGGCTCTTGGCTGGTTTGAGGGGCTGGTGTTGTGGTGACTGCTGCCGTTGTTGTTATTTCGGCGTCATCATTACCTTGGTTCCAGCCAACCAACATGGCGGTGCCAATTAAGCAGATACCTGCGCCCACGTAAACAGCACCTGGTAGCTTTCCAAGAAAGCCAGGTTCGTCGTGCCAGTGGTTTTTGCCGGTTCTCCGCATTACGCACTCATCTCTCAGTTCGCGCCAAAAATGGGCTAAAGCCGCAATATATAAGGCCGAAAGTAAGTCCCCTAAGGGTATTAGTCAATGTTTGATGGGTGCTAATGGTACTATTCGCCGCCCAATCGGCCAAGTTGGCCGACCAACGGCGGTGATTAACTGGTTTGAATATGGAGAGTTTGGTGACCTCAGAGGCAGATGCGCTTAATGAATTAATGCGTGGCACGGAAGAAGTTCTACCTGAAAAAGGTTTACAAGAACGTTTGGCATTGGTGGCGAAAGAAAAACGCCCGTTACGCGTTAAAGCGGGTTTTGATCCAACCGCGCCCGACCTGCATTTAGGCCACACCGTACTCCTTAATAAGTTGCGTCAGTTTCAGCAGCTAGGCCACGACGTTATTTTCCTTATCGGCGACTTCACTGGTCGCATCGGCGACCCGACTGGTAAAAACGTTACCCGTAAGCCGTTGACCGAAGCTGACGTGGCAGCCAACGCCGCTACATATAAAGAACAAATCTTTAAAGTCTTGGATCGCGATAAGACTCGTATCGAGTTCAACTCAAACTGGATGGGTGAGATGTCCGCATCTGACATGATTCAGTTGGCGGCCAAGGCCACGGTTGCTCGTATGTTGGAGCGTGACGACTTTAGTAAGCGTTATAAAGGTGGTCAGTCGATCGCCATTCACGAATTCTTATACCCATTAGTACAAGGTTACGACTCTGTTGCCTTGCGGTCTGATGTGGAGCTTGGTGGCACCGATCAGAAGTTCAACCTATTAATGGGGCGCCAGCTGCAAGAAGCAGAAGGGCAGCCGCCGCAGATTGTGATGACCATGCCAATCTTGGAAGGTCTGGACGGCGTGCAGAAGATGTCGAAGTCTCTTAATAACTATATTGGTATTAATGAGGCGCCTAATGACATGTTCGGCAAAGTGATGTCGATCTCTGATGACCTAATGTGGCGCTGGTTTGAATTACTGAGCTTCCGCCCTCTAGAAGAGATTGCTGACCTTAAGCAGCAAATGGCAGATGGCCGCAATCCGCGAGACATTAAATTTGAGCTAGGCGTTGAGCTGGTTGATCGCTTTCATAGCGCCGGTGCTGGTGAAGAGGCCAAAGAAGCATTCGTTGCTCGTTTCCAAC